>JAPLMM010000218.1 GCA_026387035.1 Planctomycetota bacterium | reverse complement strand
GCGGTGGCCCGCCGGGTGTGACCGTTTTTCGTGTCAGGGTGTTGGTGCCGTGTCGTTATGAGGCGGCTTCAGCCGCCTTTGCGCCGCGTGCTCGTCCGCCGCAGACGGTCGGATGGCCGACGGCGATTATTCACCCAATCGACCGCTCCTGCAACCGTCCTTTGCAGGGTCCTGGACGACCGAGGCGCTCGGGCGGATCCGGCCCCCCGGCGGAACCGGAATCCTGTGCCTCGTGAATTTTCGCCCCACGATTAGAGTTGCAAGAAACGCAGGTCCTTGTACAAAAGGACGGCCGGAATTCCCGGGATGCACAGGTTCTGGAACGTGTGAACGCGCACCCAACAGGAGACCAGGCATGTCTGAACAAGCAGCGCACCTGAATCGGCGGCGGTTCTTGAAGAAGGCCGTCCAGGCCGGCGCCTTGCTGGCGGCGCCGTACGTGATTTCAAGCGCCGTCCTGGGCAAGGACGGCGTGGTGGCCCCGAGCAACCGGATCACCGTGGGCGGCATCGGCATCGGCAGCCGGGGCACGAGTGACCTGGGGTGCTTCCTTCAGGAACCGGACGTGCAGTTCCTGGCCGTTTGCGACGTCAAGGCCGCCCGCCGCGACGCCGTCAAGAAAATGGCCGACTCCAAGTACGGCAACCAGGACTGCGCCACGTACCGCGATTTCCGGGAGTTGCTGGCCCGTCCCGACATCGATGCTGTGCTGATTGCCACGGGGCCGAACTGGCACGCCACGGCCGCGTGCGCCGCGGCCGAGGCCGGCAAGGACGTCTACTGCGAGAAGCCCTGCACGAAGAACATCGTGCAGAGCCTGGTGCTGGCCGAGACGTTCCGCCGCACCGGGCGCGTCTTCCAGGGCGGCATGCAGCGGAGGAACGTCTCGCACTTCGAGTTCGCCGTCGAACTGGCCCGCCGCGGCAAACTCGGCAAACTCCGGACCGTCCACGCCCACCCCGGCGGCATGGAAACCGGCAGCAGCGGCTGGCTGTCGGCGGAACCTGAACCGCCCAAGGAAGAGGTGGACTGGGACCTCTACCTCGGCCCGGCGGCCTGGCGCCCGTTCAACAAGAAACTGCTCGGTGGCTTCAACTTCGAGAAGGGCGGGGGACTGGTCGGCGGCGGCGTCCTGGAATGGGGGTCCCATTGCGTCGACCAGTGCCAGTGGGCCAACGATGCGGACCGCACGCAGCCGGTGGAGTACGAACCGCCCTCCAACGGTCAGGCCGTCGCCCGCTACGCCAACGGCGTCAAACTGGTGCTGCGCGGCGAGGGGTGGCTTAACACCGGCTCCTGCCCGGTCCGCTTCGAGGGAGACACGGGCTGGGTGGAGACGGGCGATAACGGCGACATCTTCGCCAGTTCGCCCGACCTGCTGGTCGGCAGGGGCGCCAAGATCCCCGGCTATCCGGCGAACAACCACATCCGCGACTTCCTGAACTGCGTGAAGACCCGCGGGCTGCCGCGCGCTAACCATGAGGTGACCTGCCACACGCACATCGCCTGTCATGCCGCCGGTATCTCCATATTCCTGAAGCGCAAGGTCGCCCTGGATCCTAAGACGTATATGTTCGTCGGTGACGAGGAAGCGAACCGGCTGCGGTCGGAGGCGCTGCGCGAGCCGTGGCGGCTGTAGGATCCGACATTCCGGGAAACCACCTGACTGCTAGGAGAATGATAATGTTCAAGATTCGGTCTCTTGCACTGTGTGGGGCTGTGCTGGTGTCGGCGGCCTGCGCGATGGCCGCCATGAACCGCCCCCCTCTCGCCGCCGCCGAGAACCAGGACCCCGTTTCGGAAAGCAAACTGATCGCCGTGCTCACCTCGGATGCCCCGCCGCAGGACAAGGCCATCACCTGCAAGCAACTGGCCATCTATGGCAGCAAGGCGGCCGTTCCGGCGCTGGCGGCGCTCCTGCCGGATAAGGAACTGGCGTCCTGGGCGCGGATCGCCCTGGAGGCGATTCCCGATCCGGCGGCCGACGATGCGCTGCGCCAGGCGATGGACAAGGTCCAGGGCAGGCTGCTCGTCGGGGTGATCAACTCCATCGGCGTGCGGCGCGACGCGAAGGCGGTCGACGGGCTCGTCCAGAGGCTCAAGGACGCCGATGCCGAGGTGGCGTCGGCCTCGGCCGCCGCCCTGGGTCGCATCGGCGGCGCCTCGGCCGCCAAGGCCTTGGAGCCGTTGCTGGCCGGCGCACCGCCCGCGGTTCGCCCGACGATCGCGGAGGGCTGCATTCTGTGCGCCGAACGGTTCCTCGCCGACGGCAACCGCGACGAGGCCGTGCGGTTGTATGACGCGGTCCGCAAGGCCGATGTGCCCAAACAGAGGATTCTCGAGGCGACCCGCGGGGCGATTCTCGCTCGCGGGGCCGCCGGCGTCCCCCTGCTGGTCGAGCAACTGAGGTCGACGGACAACGCGGTCTTCGGCATCGGCCTGCGCACGGCCCGCGAACTGCCCGGCCCCGAGGCGACCGAGGCGCTGGCCGCCGAGATGGGCCGGGCGGCGTCGGACCGGCAGGCCCTGATGCTCATGGCCCTGGCCGACCGCGACGACGCCAAGGCGTTGCCCGCGGTTCTCGCCGTGGTCAAGACCGGCCCGACCCACGTGCGGGTCGCCGCCATGGACGCGCTGGCGCGGTTCGGCAACGTCTCTTGCGTGCCGGTGCTGCTGGAGGCCGCGGTCGACAGCGATGCGGAAGTGGCTCAGAAGGCCAAGGGAACGCTCACCAGACTGCCCGGCCAGGACGTCGATGCCGAACTCGTGACCCGCCTGGCCCAGGCGACCGGCAAGATGCGCCAAGCCGTCATCGAAGTGGCCAAGCAGCGGCGAATTGCCGCCGCACTTCCCACGATTGCGCGGTGCGTCGACGATGCCGATGCGGAGGTTCGCGGCGCCGCTATTGAGGCCCTCGGCGCCCTCGCGGAGCGGCGATGCCGCCCTCCGCGTCATCGCCCTGCATGCGCTGGCCTGCGCCGGCGGACCCGGCGCCCTGGCCGCCGTGCAAGCAGCCATCAGCGACAAGGAGGAGACCGTCCAGGACGAGGCGGTGCGCACGTTGTCAACGTGGCCCAGCATGTGGCCGGAGGACGCCGGCGCGGCGGAGCCGCTTCTGGCCCTGGCCAAGTCTTCCAAGAAGATGACGCACCAGGTGCTGGCGCTGCGCGGCTACCTGCAATACGTCCAGGGAACCAAGAAACTCAAGGATGAGGAGAGGCTGGCCAAGGTCAACGCCGTCCTGCCGCTGGTCACGAGGGTCGAGGAGAAGCGGCTCGTCATCTCCGCCCTCGGCACCATCGAAACCGCCGGCGCGCTGGAGATGCTGGTGACCTTGGCAGCGGAGCCCGCCACCGCCGAGGAAACGTGCCTGGCCATCGTCAACCTCGCCGGCAGCAAGAACCTGAAAGGCGCTTCCAAGCCGCAACTCCAGAAAGCGCTCCAGGCGGCGGTCGACAAATCGAAAAACGCCGGGACGAAGAAAAAAGCGGAAGACATGCTGAAGGCGGTCCGATAGGGACCGCCGTCGCGGGGGCCGGCCGGGTGTGTGCCTTTCGAGCCGGCGGCGCTGGCCCTCCTGGGCCTGGGCGGCCTGGGTCTGGTCCTCAGCAGGAAGCGCAAGTAACACGCACCGCGTAACGCAGAATCGCGGCGGGTCG
>JAPLMM010000217.1 GCA_026387035.1 Planctomycetota bacterium | reverse complement strand
CGGGCCGGACGCACCCCCGTGCGCCGCGATACACTGTATCACTATCTGGACACCGCAATCCAAACCCGATAGCCTACCGGCGGGCAAAGGAAAGGTCGGAATGGGCACACGCGCTGCCATCATCGGCGACGGGGCGATGGGAACGCTGAGCGCAATCCTTCTGGCCTCGAACGGCCGGCGGGTGCAGATGTGGTCGGCGTTCGAGGAACACGCCCGGGACATTCGGCGGGAGCGGGAGAATAAGCGGTTCCTGCCCGGTTTCCGCCTGCCAGACGGCTTTGCGGTCTCGACCGACGCGCGCAAGGCGTGCGAGGGGGCGGACCTCGTGGTGATTGCCGTCCCGACGCAGCACCTGCGGAGCGTGCTGGAGCGGGTGCGGGATGCCCTTCCCTCCGGCGGGCTGTACGTCTCGGTCGTCAAGGGCATCGAGCGGGAAACGCTGCTGAGGCCCAGCCAGGTGATTCAGGCGGTGACGGGGCCGGGGCGGTTGGCGGTTCTTTCGGGACCGTGCCTGTCGCGCGAGGTGGCGGCGGGGCTGCCAGCGACGGTGGTGGTGGCGTCGCGCGACCCGAAAGACGCCGAGGCCGCCCGGAACGCGTTCGCGACGCCGCATTTCCGAATCTACACGAACGACGACCTGGTGGGCGTGGAGTTGGGCGGGGCGCTGAAGAACATTACGGCCATCGCGGCGGGGATCTGCGACGGCCTGGAACTGGGTTCGAACGCGAAGGCGGCCCTCGTGACGCGGGGCCTGGTGGAGATGACGCGGCTGGGGGCGGCGCTCGGGGCGAGGCCGGAGACGTTCGCGGGTCTGGCGGGCCTGGGGGACCTGGTGACGACGTGCGCCTCGCCCCTGAGCCGGAACCATCACGTGGGCGAAGAGATCGGTCGTGGCCGACGGCTGGAAGAGGTGCTGGCGGAGATGGGCGGTGCCTGTGCCGAGGGCGTCGAAACGACGCGGAGCGTGGTGGCGTTGGCGGCGCGGGAAGGCGTCGAGATGCCGATCACGCAGGAGGTGTACGCGGTGCTGTTTGAGGGGAAGCCGGCGCCGGACGCTTTGGCGGACCTGATGAGCCGGCGGCCGAAGGCCGAGCGGCCGGCCGCGCCCGCGACTGCCAAACCGGACTCGTCGGAGACGTAGTTATGCCAGTTGCGGAAGCGCCGCTGAACCCCGTTTTTGAGTCGCCGGACTTCGGCCGGTTGATGGTGTTCACGGTGCTGGCGGTGGCGGCGCTGTGGGCGCTGTTTCTCGTCCTGACGATCGTGCGCTACTGGAGCCAGCGGGCACAGAATCGCGGAAACGCCACCGGCGGGCTGGACCTGGAGACGCTCGAGCGGCAGCGCGACGCCGGCAAGATTAGTCAGGAGGAATACGAGCGGATTCGTGGTATCATGACGGGCGCGAGGCCGGCCAGCGGTGCGAATGCCGAGGCGTTCAAGGCGAAAACCGCTGAATCTGAAGAAACGCCCCCCGAACGCCCGATAAACCCATCAGGCGGCCCGGTCGCCACAGGCGACTCGACGTGGCGAGACGGGCGGCCGGGGAGGAGCGAGGCGAATGGCCAAGGATAACAGCGGATCCAAAGGTCCGCGTCAGGTCCCGACGTGCAGTTTCTGCGGCCGGAGACAGGCGGAAGGAGCGCCGCTGTTCGAGGGCACGCGCGGGGCGTACATCTGCGTCGATTGCGTGCAGGTGGCGCACTCGGCCGCGCGCGAGGAACGCCGGCGGACGCGCCGGCCGCGGACGGCGCTCGGCCGAATCCCCACGCCGCGGGAGATCAAGGACTTCCTGGACCTGTACGTCATCGGCCAGGAACACGCGAAGAAAGCCGTCTCGGTCGCGGTGCACAACCATTACAAGCGTCTGAGCATAACGGAGACGGGCGACGACGATGTGGAGGTGGAGAAGTCGAACCTGCTGCTGATCGGGCCGACGGGGTGCGGGAAGACGCTGATTGCGCGGAGCCTGGCGCACATCCTGAACGTTCCGTTCGCCATCGGCGACGCGACGACCCTGACGGAGGCGGGCTACGTCGGCGAGGACGTCGAGAACCTGCTGCTGAAACTGCTGCAGGCGGCCGACTACAACCTGGAGTCGGCCCAGCAGGGCATCCTCTACATCGACGAGATCGACAAGATCGGGCGGACGATGCAGAACGTTTCTATCACGCGCGACGTCTCGGGCGAAGGCGTGCAGCAGGCGCTGCTGAAGATGCTCGAGGGAACAATCGCCAACATCCCGCCCCAGGGCGGCCGCAAGCACCCCGAGCAGCAATACATCCAGATGGACACGACGCACATCCTTTTCATCTGCGGCGGGACGTTCGAGCGGCTGGAAGAGATCACGGCGCGGCGAATCGGGCACTCGACGATCGGGTTCCAGGAAGGCCAGCACCGCACCGGCGACCGCCAGGAGCGGCAGCGGGAAGTGCTGGACCAGGTGATCCCGGAAGACCTGATCGCGTTCGGGATGATTCCGGAGATGGTGGGCCGGCTGCCGATCATCTGCCCCCTGATGCCGCTCGATGAGAACGCGCTGTGCAGCATCCTGACGGAGCCGAAGAACGCCCTCGTAAAACAGTACCAGAAGTTCTTCGAGATGGAGGAGGCGGAACTGGCGTTCACGGAAGGGGCGCTGCGGGAGATCGCGCGGCAAGCGATGAAACGCAATACCGGCGCGCGGGCCCTGAGGGCGATCATCGAGAACCTGATGCTCGACCCGATGTTCGAGTTGCCGAACCGGCCGAAAGGCTTCCGCTATACGGTGACCGAAGCGGTGGTCCGCGGCGAAGCGGACCTGCTGGCGGAAGGCAAGCCGCTCCGCGAAAGCGCGTAAGACACCCCCCACGGGATACGGTTCCCCACAATTCACTCGCTAAAGCGGAGGGCACCCGGCAGGACGCAAGCGGTTTGCTGATCAGCGGCCGTTACGCCAAGTCAATGGCGACGGCTTCTTCGTCGCAGTCGGGGAACTTGGGGCACTTGACGCAGTCGGCCCAAATCTTGTGAGGAAGGGTTTCCTTGGCGACGGGCACGAAGCCGAGGCGCTTGAAAAAGGCGGGATT
>JAPLMM010000216.1 GCA_026387035.1 Planctomycetota bacterium | reverse complement strand
ACTCTATTCGCCGACGTGGCGGAAGGGTTCCGGCAGGCCCGCGTGCTGGATCCGAACATGGCGGCTAAGGACGTGCGAGAAACGGCGCAAATGGCAGGGACGCGGCTCCAGGAACTGGCGAATACGATGGTTCCCCAACTGCGGGGCAAGGCGGCGAAGATCCGGGTAAAACGGCAGCGGCCGTGGTCCTACACGAACGTGGAGAAGGAAGACATTCAGAAGTGCAGCGCGCTGGTCAAGGAGTTTGCGAGCGTGGAGGGGCAGTTCCAGGGGCTGCTGGGGAAGGTCGGCGGGTCGGGCGAGTGGGCGCAAGGCGACGCCATACGCAGCCAGAGCAGCGATCGGGCCGCCACGTACCAGTCGTTCGAGGACGATTTCGTCATTCTGCCGTACGACACGACGATCTTCTGGTGACGGGGCGCGGGGCCGGCTGGGGCGTGCCGCCGGGTCCTGCCGCCAAGGCGATCAGAACGCCGAGGATTGCTACTGGGCCCCCAATTCCGAGCGGCCCCGTGGGGTCAGGTGGGGCAACCGGCCATCCCGCTCAGGGTCATTAGGGATGGGGCGACGGCCCACGGCAAGAGGGGTCTGTCTTCGGAGGCGTGGGTTGGCTCCGGAAAATTTGGTGGAAAATGGGGGGGCCGACGTGATATAATTCGGGCGATGACGTGGGGGGGGTATGTGGGCTTTGTAGGGGAACCATCCGATTAACGTCCTTTTGATTTATCCTGAGTGTCCCGACACGTTCTGGAGTTTCAAGCATGCGCTGAAGTTCATCCGGAAGCGTGCGGGTTCGCCGCCGCTGGGGCTGCTGACGGTAGCGGCCATGCTGCCGGCGGACTGGTCGAAGCGTCTGGTGGACTTGAACGTGACGCGGCTCCGCGCGAAGGACCTGGCGTGGGCGGACCTGGCGATGGTGAGCGCGATGGTGGTGCAGCGGGAGTCCGCGCGGCAGGTGATCGGGCGGTGCAAGGCGGCGGGCCTGAAGGTGGTGGCGGGGGGGCCGCTGTTTACCATCGAGCACGACCAGTTCGAGGAAGTGGACCATTTCGTGCTGAACGAGGCGGAGGTGACGCTCCCGCCGTTCCTGGAAGACCTGAGCCAGGGCCGGGCGAAGCACCTCTACGCGAGCGAGGAGCGTGCGGACCTGCGCGAGACGCCGATCCCGCAGTGGGACCTGGCGGACCTGAGGCGATACGGCTGGATGAGCATCCAGTTTTCGCGCGGGTGCCCGTTCAACTGTGACTTCTGCAACGTGACGGCGCTTTTTGGTCACAAGTTCCGGACGAAGACGACGGGGCAGATCCTTGCGGAACTGGACGACATCTACGACCGGGGCTGGCGCGCGGGCGTCTTCTTCGTGGATGACAATTTCGTCGGCAAGAAAGAGGTTTTGAGGACGGACCTCCTGCCGGCCCTGATCGCGTGGCAGAAGAACCATCCCGGCATCCCGTTTCAGACCCAGGTCTCGATAAACCTGGCGGACGACGAGGACCTGATGCGGATGATGGCCGAGGCGGGATTCCACATGGTCTTCATCGGGGTCGAGACGCCGGACGAGACGAGCCTGGTCGAGTGCAACAAGAAACAGAACCAGGGGCGGGACCTGGTGGCGGACGTGAAGCGGATGCAGCGCTGCGGCCTGCAGGTGCAGGGCGGGTTCATCGTCGGCTTCGACAGCGATGAGCCGTCCATTTTCCAGCGGCAGATCGATTTCATTCAGAAGAGCGGGATCGTGACGGCCATGGTGGGTCTGCTCCAGGCGTTCCCCGGGACGAAGCTGTACGAGCGTCTGAAGCGCGAGGGGCGCCTGCTGGGCCGACCGTCAGGCGACAGCGTGGACGGAACGATAAACCTCGTCCCGCGGATGAGCGCGGAGCGGCTGCACGAGGGATACCGCAAGATCCTGGAGCAGATCTACTCGCCGAAACATTACTACGAGCGCGTGCGGACCTTCCTGCGGGAGTACAAGGCGCCGAAGGCGCAGGAGCGGTTCCGGTTTGAAGACGTTCTGGCATTTTTGCGTTCGGTCCTTCGGCTGGGCATCCTCGAGAAGGGGCGGCTGGGGTACTGGCGGCTCCTGGCGTGGACGCGATTCCGGAGGCCTGAACTCTTTCCGCTAGCCGTCACGCTGGCCATCTCTGGTTACCATTGCCGCAAGGTCTGCCGGTCGCTCGGCCTGGAGTAGGCCCGGGCGGGCACATTTCTGCGACTCCACAGCGTCATCGGACTCTGGCGAGAGCGCGCCGGGGCTTCAGATGGTCATGGCGAGGAAGCCGCCGTCGACGCGCACCAGGGCGCCCGTGACGAATCCGGAGGCCTTCGCGCTGGCGAGCCAGAGGACGGCACCGAGAAGTTCCTCGGGTTCGCCGAAGCGTTTCATCGGCGTGTGGGCCATGATCTGGGCGGTGCGTTCCTCGGTGAGGAGGCGGCGATTCTGCTCGGCCGGGAAGAAACCGGGGATAAGGGCATTGACGCGGACGCCGGCCTCGGCCCACTCGCGGGCGAGGAACTGGGTGATCTGGTTGACGCCGCCCTTCGCGACACCGTAGGTGAAGACCCTCGAGAGGGGCGGTCCGCTCGAAGCGCTCGAAATGTTGATGATGGAGCCGCCCTTGCGCTGGACCATGCCGCGCCCGAAGACTTGGCAGGCGAGAAAGACGCCCTTCAAGTCCACGGCAATAAGTTTCTCCCACTCTTCTTCGGCGATTTCGAAGAAGGGGGTGCCGGAGTTGAGGCCGGGGGCGTTGATGAGGATGTCGGTGCCGCCCCAGGCCTTGTCGATCGCGTCGGAGGCGGTCTGAAGGTCGCGTTTGGAGGCGACGTCCACCTTAAGGGCCAGCGCGGTGCCGCCGGCCTTGGTGATTTGGTCGGCGCGAGTCTTGGCGGCATCGGGATTGAGGTCGAGGACGGCCACCTTGGCCCCCGCGCGGGCGAGGGCGAGGGCCATGGCGCCGGCGAGGACGCCGCCGCCGCCGATGACGGCCGCTCGCCTGCCGTCGAGTCCGAACATCGTGGTCAAGTAAGCCGAATCGGCCATTCTCCGCCTCCTTTTATCCGGCCTGCGGAACGAGAATAGGATAGCAGGGAAGGCGGGGGATTCAAGGGATTCCGGCCGGCCGGCGTCGGCCCCAGCCAAAAGGCTTGAAACTTCTCCCTCCGCTGATAGCATACAGCCCCCTTCGAACCCTTGGCCAGAGAAGGAGACAGGAAGTGGCGAAAGCAGACCCGCATGTGAAACTGAAAGCCTTCCAGCCGACGTGCGAGTACTTCGTGGGGATCGACTCGGACGGCTGCGCGTTCGACACGATGGAACCGAAGCACAAGGAATGCTTCTGCCCCGTCACGGTGTGGAAATGGGACCTGGCGGCCGTGTCGAAGTACGCCCGCGAGGCGTGGGACTTTGTGAACCTGTATTCCAAGGAGCGCGGCTGCAACCGCTTCCACGCCCTCCAGCACGTGATGAACCACCTGCGGGAGCGCCCGGAGGTTATCCGCCGCAAGGTCGACATACCGCTCTTGAAGGAACTGAAAGCGTGGACCTCGCGCGCCAAGGCCCTGGGCAACCCGGAACTGAAGGCCGAGGTCGAGCGCACCGGCAACGCCGAACTGGCGCAGGTCCTGGACTGGTCGAAGACCATCAACGAGATGGTCGCGAAGATCGTGAAGAAGGTGCCGCCGTTCCCGGGGGTGCGGGAGAGCCTGGAACTCCTGGCCGGCAAGGCCGACCTGATGGTCGTCAGCGCGACGCCCGGGGAGGCCCTCGAACGCGAGTGGGAGGAGCACGGCATCGGGCGGTACATGGGGCTCATCGCAGGCCAGGAGATGGGCCCGAAGAAGGAGCACCTCGAGATCGCGGCAGGCGGAAAGTATCCGCCGGAGAAGATCCTCATGATCGGCGACGCGCCGGGCGACTTGAAGGCCGCCCAGGCGAACAAGGCCATGTTTTACCCGATCAACCCGGGTCACGAGGAGGAATCGTGGGCGAGGTTCCACCAGGAAGCGGGGCCGAAGTTCCTGGCGGGCAAGTACACGCGCGAGTACGAGGCGCGCCTGATTGCGGAGTTCGAGAAGTTGCTGCCCGAAACGCCGCCGTGGAAGCATTGAAAACAAGTGACGCAGTAACGCAGTGACGAAGTGACAGAGGCGGCCGCGCGCCGTCACGGTTAGCCGCGAGCCGGAGGCGAGCGGGTCCTGGCCCGATTTCATTTGACGCCCCGGCCGGGGACGATGGTACGATGCTGCGGCGTTTCGGTCGGCGGTGCCGCCGGTGGGGAGCATTTCCCGATGCGAAGCCTTGGGGCCGCCCATCCGTTCGGGGGTTTCGACAGGGCAAGGGGGTAGCAGCATCATGATCCAATTTCAGTGCGCCAAGTGCGGCAAGCGGCTGATGGTGAAGGACGAGTCGGCGGGCAAACGCGTCAAGTGTCCGGCATGCGGGCAGGTTCTCCAGGCCCCGGCCGCCAGGGCCGCGCCCGCGCCGGCCCAGGCACCGGCCAAACCGGAGCCGCCGCCCCCTGCAGCGAAGGCGCCGGCGCCGCTGGCGCTGAAACCGGTGGCACCGCCGCGTCCGGTCCCGGCGGCCGCATCGCTCGGCGTGGGTCCAGCGGGAGGCGTCATCCGGGCGCCCACGCGGATGTCGAAGAAGTTCTACCTCACCTCGATCGTGGCGGGACCGGCGGTCCTCGCGGTGGCGGCGATCCTCTACGTCATTGGCCTCTTCGTGTTCGGCGCCGGCGCCGTCGCCGCCCAGCATGGCGGGGCCGAAAACCCCCAGGAAGCCATGGCCAACATGACCGCCATGACCCAGGGGATGTGGAGATGGGGGCTCCTGTGCCTGATCGTGTTCATCATCGGATATGCGGTGCAGATTTACAGCGGTGTGATTGGGTTCGTGCTCCTCTACAAGATGTGGTCGGCCCTTCAGGCGGGCCCCGTGCGGGCGACGCCGGGCAAGGCCGTCGGCCTGCTCTTTGTCCCGTTTTACAACTTGTATTGGATGTTCCAGGCGATTCTCGGATGGACGCAGGACTATAATGCCTTCGTCGCGCAGCGCGGGATTGAGTCCCCCCAGGCGCCGGAGGGCCTGGCGAAAACGATCTGCATCCTGGCCCTCGTGGGCGCGGTGCCTTGCGTCGGCTTGCTCGTGCTGCCAGTTTTTTTTGTTCTGGCGCTTGTGTTCTACGCGAAGGCGATTGACTGCGTGAACGCCCTGGCCCTCGTTCCGGAGAAAGTGACGGCACCGATGGGAACGGCGTAAGACATAGTCCGGGCGGAGCAGGTAGAATCAAGGGCGGCGGGTCTTCCGACCCGCCGCCCTTTTTACTATCTGCGCACGGACACGCGTCGCGTCTAGTGGTGGAACAGGCGGAGGCCGGAGAAGGCCATGACCATGCCGTGCTCGTCGCAGGCCTGGATGACCAGGTCGTCGCGGTCGGAGCCGCCCGGCTGAAGGATATATTTCACGCCGCTCTGGGCGGCGCGGTCGATCGAGTCGCGGAAGGGGAAGAAAGCATCGGAGGCAAGGCTGACGCCGGTGAGTTTGTCGATCCAGTCCCGCCGTTCCTTGGCCGAGAGCGGTTTCGGGGCCGGGGCGAACGCCTCTTTCCAGGCCCGTTCCTCGAGTGGCGTCGGGTGCTCGAGCAGATACTGGTCGATGGCGTTGTTCATCTCGGCCCGCGAGAGGCCTTCCTTGAACGTGGCCTCCAGGACGTGCGGGTGCTGGCGGAGCCACCAAATGTCGGCCTTGGAGCCGGCGAGGCGCGTGCAGTGGACCCGCGACTGCTGGCCGGCGCCGATGCCGATCGCCTGGCCGCTCTTCGCGAACGCGACGGAGTTCGACTGCGTGTACTTCAGCGCGATACTGCCGACCATGAGGTCTCGGACGGCCTCCGCGGGGAGGTCCTTCTTCTGGGTGACGATGTTCCTACAAAGTTCCGGGCCTGGGACGGCGGCGTTGCGAGTCTGCTCCAGGTGAATGCCGTAAAGTTCGCGCGTCTCAAGTTCGGGAGGCTTGAAGTCCGGGTCCATTTTCATGACGAGGAACTTTCCGCCGCGCTTCTCGCGCAGGACCTTGAGGGCGTCGGCATCATAGGCGGGGGCGATGCAGCCGTCGGACACCTCGCGGGCGAGGAGTTCGGCCGCGGAGCGGTCCACCTTATCTGAAAAGGCGGCAAAATCACCGAAACTGGACATGCGGTCGGCCCCGCGGGCCCGGGCGTAGGCGATTGCCAGCAGCGAAAGGTCCGGCATGTCATCCACGAAGTAGGCCTTCTTCTCGGCGTCCGAAAGGGGTGCCGACACGGCGGCGCCGGCCGGGCTCACGTGCTTGAACGACGCCGCGGCCGGGAGACCGAGCGCCTGGCGAAGTTCCTTGACGAGGGCCCATGCGTTCAGGGCATCGAGCACGTTGATGAACCCGGGCGAGCCGGAGAGGACCTCGATGGGCAAATCGCCCTTGGCGACGAAGATGCGCGCGTGCTTCTGGTGCGGGTTCATGCCGTAGCGGAGTCGAATCTCTTTGGCCATCCTTTCACCCTTTCATTGCTGGCGACTCGCTCCCCCGGCGCGCCGGGGGAGCGGCTAAGCATGGGTTTGCTACTTGCGGTGCGCCTGGGGCACATACGCCTTGCATTTCTTTTCCGCGAAGGTCGGCTCGAAGCGCGCGAAGCGCTGGAGACCGTCTTCGAGCGGCACCTGGACCCACTCGCCGCCAATGAGCGGCCGGGCGTAGGCCAGAAAATCATCCGTGACGTCGCAGCGCGACGGGGCGATCCACCCGGCCGGAAACTTGCGTTCGGAGTTCGCCATCGCCTCCAGAGGGACCTTGTCGTAGCGGACCCGGTACTTGGCCCCCGGGTCGCGAAGGATGGTGGCCATCCAGCCGGAGCCTTCACGCGCGGCAATCTCGGCGGCCTTTCGGCCGACCTCGTAGGCTTCCTTGAGGTCCACGGTCGAGGCGTAGAGCATGTTGTGGCGCTGGTCGGTGCCGGGGACGTTGCCGCGCGCCGCCCCGCGAGCGGTAAGTCCCTTCTCGTTGAGGTAGTTCACGACCATCTGGCAGACGGTGGTCTCGCTGGAAGAGAACTGCACGTGGCCGAAGGAGTCGCGGCGCTCGCCGAGGCTTCCGACGTCGAACCCTTCGCTGACGACAACCAGGCATCGGCCGCTTTGTTTCAGTTCGTCGTTGACGTTATCGCCGAGTTGCTCGAGCGTGACACCGGCCTCGGCAAGGTAAATCTGGAGCGGCAGGCTTCGCTCAGGGTCGGCGAGGCGTGCGGCGGCGGGGATGAAGCCGATCTTTCGGCCCATGGCCTGTATGACGAGCACAGGGTCGGCGGGCGAGGAGCCGGCGTTTTCCTCGTTGGCGCTCTGGACGTAGCAGGCCCAGTAGCGTGCAACGCTCCCGTAACCGGGCGTATGGTCGATGAGTTGGAACTCCGAGTCGCCGACGTCGTTGTCAATCGTCTTCGGGACGCCGGTGGCGACGAGGTCCAGGCCGCGCTCGTGGGCGAGTTGGGCGATCTTGTGGGCGGTGTCCATCGAGTCGTTGCCGCCTGTGTAGAAAAAGTACCCGACCTGGTGCGCCTTGAGGACATCGATGACCCGCTCGAAATCCTCCTTCTGCTGCGATTTGAGTTTATAGCGGCAGGTGCCGATGGCGCCAGCGGCCGGCGTCGTCTCCAGGAGCCGGATTTCCTTCTTCGGCTGGGCCGAAAGGTCCAGCAGTTCCTCCTTCAGGACGCCCTCGATGCCGTGCCACGCAGCATAGACGGTGCCGAACGTCTTCGGGTCCTCAAGGCACGCCTCGACGACGCCGCGGATGGAGTTGTTGATGACGGGCGAGGGACCGCCCGACTGGGCGACGATGATGTTTTTCGGTTTGGGCAATTGCGCGCCCTCCTGTCGAACGCGCCGCGCAAGCGCGGCGGCTAAACGTGCGACCTTACGTTATCGATTCCGATTTCAGGCGGTGGAGAACTTCTCCGGCATGGTCCACGACGAGGATGCCTTCGTCCTCGCGGTTCCTCCACTCGTCGATTGGAACCGTCGCCGGGTCCATGTACCCGAGGTTGATTCGCCGGCAGCGTTCCTCGGGGATGCCGGTGGCCAGAATAACATGGATGCGCGGCTTTTCAACCGCGTTGCAGTACGTGCCGAGCCCCCGGACGTGGGTCGAGTGGGCCATGATGCCGCCGGGGACGTCGGCAAACTTGTCCATCTGCTCGCGGAAATAGTCGAGGCAATGGTAGCCGATCTTGTCCAGCAACCGACCGTGCGTGTAGGAAACCTCCGTAATGTGCGGGGCGTAGATGATGAGGTCCCCGCCGTCCGCGACGACGGGCTCGAGTTTGTACATCACCTTGCCGCCGGTCCAGAGGTCGTCGTACATCTCCGGCGCGATGCCGAGCACCTTCTTGAACGCGTGATCCATGTGGCGGATGTGGACCTGGGCTGAGAGGTCGGCCGCGGCCGACCAGGATTCGCGCGCCTCCCCGATGTAGAGGCCCTTGAGGTCCTCGTGTGTCATGACCAGGCCGAAGTTCGTGATGGGAACCTTGACGAACTCGGCAGCGCGGTCGATGACGCGCCGGACGACGGTATCCTTGACGCCGTTGATCTTCCAGTTCGTCACCAGGGCGCCGAGCCAGTGGAAGAAGTTGAGGAACTCGGCCCCGCAGATGCCGGGGAAGAGATACTTGTGCCCGCCGGAGAAACCGACCACCTCGTGCGGAAAGGTCGGGCCGACGATGAAAAGCCGGTCGTAGTCGAAGACAAGGCGGTTGATCCGGACGGGAACGTCGCGGGCGTATCGCCCTTCGGTCAGGCGGTCCATCTCGCGGGCCGACAGCGTCCCGATCGTCTCCAGCACCTTCGGGTCGTCCCAGGCGTGGTTGAAAATCTCGATGTCGCCGTAGCGGGTGCGCCGCTCCTTGGCCGTCATCTCGAGGAGTTTGAGGATTTGCGTCTCCTTCATCGCGCGGTGCGTGCCGAGGGCGATGAGAAAATCGAGTTTGGCCGCGCGGCCCTTGAGGGCGTCCGCCAGCGTCCGGAACATGAGGCCGACGGGGGCGGTGCGCGTCGAGTCGGGAATCAGCGCGAGGATGCGCTTGCCCCCGATGTCAAGGCCGGCAATCGCCTCGCTCACGAACTCGCGGACCTCCACGTCGGCAACGAGGCCTTCCTTATGTCCGCGGCCAATCAGCATGGGCCGTCCTTTTTACGACGCCGGCTCGACCGGGAACCCGAGGGTCTCCAGGGCCGATCGGACCTGCGAGCCGGCGGACCCGAGTTCAACCGTCGTCTGCGGAAACTCTCGCCGCACGGGATAGTTTTTCCGGAGCGACTTAAAATACGCGCTCCGTCCCTCGGCCGGTTTCTCGCGGATCGCCCGGAGCCTCGCGTCATCCGCCTCGATATCGTAAGCGGCACGGGTAGCATACCGGATCGCCTGCTGCGCGTCCACCCCAGCCGGGAGGCGGATCCGCGGCGTCTCGGGCGGCGGCATCAGGGGCGAGGGATCCCACGCGCGCGCAAGGCCGAAATGGCGACAGAACGCCTCCAGGATCATCCGCGTCCCGTTCACCTTGCCGTCGTAGGAATAGCCGGCGATGTGCGGCGTCGCGATGTCCACGGCCTTCAGAAGTTCCAGGTCGATGTTGGGCTCGTTTTTCCAAACGTCGAACACCAGCGCACCGAGGCGGCCAGCTGCGCAAGTCGCCTTCAGCGCTGCCGTGTCCGCCACGCTGCCGCGCGACGTGTTGAGGAGAATCACGTCCCGCTTGAGGCGGCTGAGCAGGCTTTCGCCGATCATGTGGTATGTCGCATCGTGGCCCTCGCGCGAGAGAGGCACGTGGAACGTCACGATGTCGGCGTCGAAAAGAGTTTCAATCGGCACGTATTTTGGGTCCCCGGTCTCGCAGGCGAGGGGCGGGTCGTTCCTGAGGACGGTCATGCCGAGCCCCTCGGCGA
>JAPLMM010000215.1 GCA_026387035.1 Planctomycetota bacterium | reverse complement strand
CCGTGGGGTGCGCCGCCGGCGCTTCGCCCGCCGCATCCCGACCAACTGGCCGCGGTGTACGAAGTGTACGCCCGGGTGGACGCGGCGCTGGAATCGGCATCGGCCTTGTGCCGAGCGTGCGGCGAATGCTGCCGATTCGGTCCGGACCGGCCTGTGCTTTTTGCGAGCGCGCTGGAACTGGGTGTGCTGGTGGCGTCGGCGGGTCCGCCGCCGGCCGGCCGCCCCGTTCCGCCGGGCGGGCCGGATGCTCCCTGGCGCTGCCCCTACCAGGAGGGTCCGGTCTGCACGGCCCGGGCGGGCCGGCCGCTCGGGTGCCGGACGTACTTCTGCGACCCCCAGGCCCGGGCGCGGGGAGAGGAAGTCCATGCGGAAGCGATAGGCGAGATTCGGGAAATCGCGGCGGGGCGGAAGAGCGGGTGGTGGTACGGTCCGGCCCGGTTCTACTTCGCAAGCCTTGATGGCGCTTCCGGTTAGAGGCTGTTTCAAAACGACTGCAACCCCTCACCCCAACCCTCTCCCACCCTTCGACTTTCCTCAGGGTGGCCCCGAGCATGGCCGAGGGGCCACAAGGGGAGAGGGAATTATGAAACACTCATAGCGAGGATTTTCCAGTTGACAGGCCGTGCCGGGCGGCCTAGGATGCCCGCCGATGTTGGGGCCGCGGGGTCGAACGCGCGGAAGGAGAGGAAATCGATGAAGCGAGTGCTCCTCGTTCTGGTGCTTATGGCGGCGGTGTCGCTGATTGCGATGGGATGCCAAAAGTCGGCCCACGACCGGTACCGCGAGTGGACCTATCGCCGCGTCATGGAGGCGGACGCAGTGGGCTTCGCCGACGACGTGGATGTCGTGTTCCTCTCGGAGCGGCCGACGCACCTCTCGAATTGGTACCACCCGTAGCGCGGACTTGAGGCTGTCGAAAACAGGGGCGTTCCCGGGATCGGGAACGCTCCTTCTGTTTCGGGGGCGGGTCCCCACCTTTCGCTACGCTCAAGGTGGGGCTTTAAAAGGTATGGGGGTACCGCGGCGGGTGCGGAGCCCCGCCGTGTCCCGGCGCGCCGGGATGCACGGCCGGACAAGACCGGCCGTGCCACACGTTGGAATGGGGCAAGAGGTTACGGAGAAAGGCGCTACGGCCGCGAGCAGGCGTCCGGGCGGTTGCAGGCGAGCGGGGGCGGTTCGAGTTCCATGCCCGGTTCGAGGCTCCGGACGAGGACCTGGCGCTGGCGGCTGCGGTCGCGGAAGACGGTGATGCCTTTGCAGCCCATCTCGTAGGCCATCCAATAGACGTTGGCGACGTCCTCGACGGCGGCCTCGCGCGGAAGGTTGACGGTCTTGGAGACGGCGTTGTCGACGTGGCGCTGGAAGGCGGCCTGGATCTCGACGTGCCACTTCGGCTCGATCTCGTGGGCGGTGACGAACAGCCGGCGCACGTCCTCGGGCACGTTTTCGACCTGGGCGAGCGAGGGCGCCGCCGCGATGCGCGCCAAAAGGTCCTTGCTCCAGAAGCCGCGCTCGCGCGCCGTCTGCTCGAAGAGCGGATGGGCCTCGCGCAGGACCTCGCCGTCGAGGACGTGGCGATCCATCGCCAGGGCGAAGATCGGCTCGATGCCCGACGAGCAATTGGCCAGGATCGAAAGCGTCCCCGTCGGCGCGACGGTGGTGCGGCAGGCGTTGCGATACGCCGGCCCGTCCGGACGGTCGTAGATGCTGCCAGGCAGGTTCGGGAACGGCCCGCGTTCGCGGCCGAGGTCCGCGCTGGCGCGGTCGGCCTCGGCCCGCACAAAGGCCATGACCTCCTCGGCCGTCGCGAGGGCCGGGGCCGAGTTGTACGCCACGCCGAGGCGCAGGAGCAGGTCCGCAAAACCCATCACCCCCAGGCCGATCTTCCGATTGCCGTGCACCATCTCCGTGATCTGCAGCAGGGGGTACTGGCTCATCTCGATGCAATTGTCGAGGAAGCGGACGGCGAGGCGGACGATTTGCCGAAGGGCGTCCCAATCGATCCGCCCGTTCCGCACGACCTTGTTCAGGTTGATGGAGCCGAGGTTGCAGGCCTCATAAGGCAGAAGCGGCTGCTCGCCGCAGGGGTTCGTGCATTCGATCGAGCCGAGTTGCGGCGTGGGGTTGTCCTGGTTGATGCGGTCGAGGAAGATGGCGCCGGGGTCGCCGCCGGCGTGGGCCTCGCGGGCCATGGTTTCCCAGACGCGGCGGGCGGGGACGCGCGCCGTGACCCGTTGGCTGCGCGGATTCACCAGAGGGATGTCGCTCCCTTTGCGGACGGCCTCCATGAAGTCGCGGGTGCAGGCGATGCTGATGTTGAAGTTTTCGAGTTCGCCTTCTTCGCGTTTGGCGCGGCAGAAGATTTCGACGTCGGGATGGTCGCACTGGAGGACACCCATGTTGGCGCCCCGGCGGAAGCCGCCCTGGTTGATCGCGCCGGTGGCGTAGTTGAAGACCTTCATGAAGGAGATGGGCCCGGAGGCGCGTCCGCGGCTGGATTCGACGAGGTCGCCGGCGGGGCGGATGCAGCTGAAAGAGAAGCCCGTTCCGCCGCCCGATTTGTGAATGATGGCGGCGTACTTGATGGCGTCGAAGATCTTCTCGATGTCGTCGGGCACGGGGAGGACGAAACAGGCGGCCAACTGCTGGAGTCGGCGGCCGGCGTTCATCATCGTCGGCGAATTCGGCAAAAACTCCAGACGCGCCATCAGGCCGTAGAACTGTTCCTCGGCGGCATGAGCGTCCCGCGACGCCCCCCAGACGAGTTCGGCCTGGGCGATGTTGGCGGCGACGCGGCGGAACATGTTCTCGGGCGTTTCAATCGGCTCGCCGCGGTCGTCCTTCTTCAGGTACCGCCGGGCGAGCACGAGTTGGGCGTTCGCCGTCAGGTCGATCTTCTTCGGGATGTCTGCATCTACAGTGGGGACGGTCATGGGCTTCCTCTCGCATTTGCTCTGTTGATCCAGTTCCCCTCTCCCTTGATGGGAGAGGGGCAGGGGTGAGGGTGACGAGAAAACGAATAGCCAACAAGGAACATTCAACCGCAGAACAACCAAGTGAGAAACGTCACGGATCGCGCCGCCGTGCCTGCCGTTCCCTTCATCCTTCTGCGGTTGGGTGTTGGGTATTCATTATTCGTCGTTTCTTTTCCCCCTCACCCTACCCTCTCCCGCAAGGGGAGAGGGAGGACAAAGGCATGTTTTCGCTATCGCGTCCCCGCCTGCTTATGCAGGCGGCTCGGGCGGCGGTTCGGGTTGCGGCTCCTTGTTCACGGGCTGGTCCGGCGATTCGCCGCCGGGGGCGTCGGGCGTCTCTTTTTCGGTCGCCGGCGTTTCTCCGGGGGACTCCGCATCCGGCCGGCCGAGGATTTCTTTTTCGGAGTAGATGGGGCGGTACGGCTCCACCTCGGGGACCTGGATGGATTCGAGGATTTCGTCGAACTCGGTCTTCTCGATTGCGACGTCGTCCATCATCTCGCGGACCGCGCGGCGCTGGTGGGCCGTGGGGCGGCGGGGATGTTGGCGCGCCAGACCGTCGGCGCTCGCGGCAGCGCCTTTCGGTTTCTTCGCGCGGTAGGTTTCCGCCTGCGGATCCCTGAGGAAGAGGCGGATGTCCTGGAAGTCGGCGGCCTGCTCGACGCCGACCAGCCGCTGGCGCGTCAGTTCCAGGATCGCCAGGAACATCGTAACGAGATACCCCAGGTCTCGGGTGCGGTCGAACAGTTGCACGAAGAGGACGGACTTCGCGGCCTGAAGGCGCGCGAGCAGGTCCTCGACGGCCTGCTCGACGGGCGTATCGTCGTAGATGACCTCGCGCGACCTGGTGTAGCCGAGCGTCCGGATGATCTGGCTGAAGGCGGTGAAGAGGTCCCAGACCTCGACGCCCTCGAGGAGTTCGTGGGCGGGGATCTCGCCGGTTTCGCCGACGAGTTTCTCCAGGAGCCGTTCGTCCACCTGCCGGCCGAACCGCCGGGCCATCTCGCGGCCGCGGTCGTCCAGCAATCCGGCGGCCTCCTTGAA
>JAPLMM010000214.1 GCA_026387035.1 Planctomycetota bacterium | reverse complement strand
CTCCGCTACCAGGGGCGTATAGTACTGGAACGCACTCGCGGCCAGGCTATTGCCGCCCGGGTCACCGCCTCCGGCAAATCCGCCAACCCCTGGCAACTCCTCCACGCCTTCATCGGCTGGACCGACCGCCACTTCGCCTCCAACTTGCAAAGCCTTACCGTTCAATACCTCGATTGATTCGCCCGCCTTGCGCGTGCCGTTCCCCTGAGCGCAGTCGAACGGGCACCCGCCGCGCATCCCCGCCGTGTGCCCCTGCCGTTGACTTTCGCCGTTCAATCCGCCCTTCGACCATGCTCAGGGCCCTGAGGCTCTCGAAGGGCAATCCGCAATCCGCCCTTCGACATCGCTCAGGGCGGCCCGAGCCGTTCGACCATGCTCACGGCCCTGAGCCCGTCGAAGGGCATGGTCGAGGGGCCGCAATCGTTCCTGCCCCGCCGCTCCTTTTAGCGATGCTTTTTCCCGTGGACAGGGTTTGTCTGTTACGGTAGTCTGCTCCGCCGAACCGTGCAGCGCAGGGAATGGAATCCGAACCATGTCCACTCGCGTCAACCGTCGGGCCTTTCTGAAACACTCCGCCGCCGGTGCAGGCCTCGTCATCCTCACGGGCTCCGCCAGCATCCGGGCCTACGCCGCCAACAATAAACTCAATACCTCCCTCATCGGCGCCGCCGGCCGAGGCGAGGCGCACTTCGGTGCAGCGGCCGGCGAAAACCTCATCGCCCTCTGCGACGCTGACGAAGGCCGCGTGGCCAAGGCCCTCGAAAAGGCCCCCGGCGCAAAAACCTACACCGACTATCGCAAACTCTTCGACGCCCACAAGGACTTGAACGCCGTCTTCGTCGCCACCCCCGACCACAACCATTTTTCCGCCGCCATGCGCGCCATCGACGGCGGCGCCGGCGTTTACGTCGAAAAGCCCCTCACCTACTGCATCTGGGAAACACGCACCCTCACCGAGTTCGCCCGCAAGAAAAAGGTCGCCTCCCAAATGGGCAACCAGGGCCACTCCGGCGAAGGATGGCGCAACCTCTGCGAATACATCTGGGCCGGCGCCGTCGGCGACGTCACCGAAGTCCACTGCGTCACCAATCGCCCCATTTGGCCGCAGGGCATCGACCGCCCGCCCGCCAAGCCCGTCCCACAGGGACTCAACTGGGAATCCTGGATCGGACCCGCCCCCATGCGCGAGTACCACGACAATCTGCATCCCTTCGCGTGGCGCGGCTGGCTTGACTTCGGCGCGGGCGCCCTCGGCGACATGGGGTGCCACATCATGGACGGCGCCGTGTGGGCACTCCGGCTCGGCGAAGCCAAGACCATCGAGGTCGAGGCCGAGTCCTCCGGCGTCAACGGCGAAACATTCCCCAAGTGGTCCATCGTCACGTACAAGTTCCCCGCGCGCGGCTCCATGCCGCCCGTCACCCTGAAGTGGTTCGACGGCGGCAAGCGGCCGCCAAGACCCGCCGACCTCGAACCCGAACGCAAAGAGGACTTCGACTCGGTCTACCTCGGCACCAAGGGCACCATGGTGGCCGGCTCCTCCGGCGACGGGGCCCGCATCATCCCCGAGGCCAAACGCCAGGCCACTCCCCGCCCCGAACAGTCGATTCCGCGATCCAAGAACGGTCATCACGGCGACTTCCTCGAAGCCTGCCGCGGCGGCGAACCCGCCGGTTCCAACTTCGACTATTCCGGCCCGCTCACGGAGATCGTCCTGTTGGGGAACCTCGCGATTCGCCTCGGCCGAAAAATCGAGTACGACGTCGCCGGCATGAAGGCGAAGAATTGCCCCGAGGCCGACGCCCTCATTCGCCGCACGCCTCGCCCCGGCTGGTATCTGTAGCCCCCCACGCGCGCGCCGCGCCTTCGCCGTTGCCGTTGTCTGTTCAATCCGCAATCCGCAATCCGCAATTGTTCCCCCCGCCCCGCAGGCGAAAAAAGCGCGGCCCGATGGGCCGCGCCTTGGTTGCCTCGCTATCGCGCCGCTTACCGCCGCCGACCGCGCGCCCGACCCCGCCGCCCGCGCCTGGGCACCGAAATGTATCCGGCCGTTTTCGGTTTCATGCGCCCGATCGGCGACCGGAACGGGTGGTCCTCCACCGTCGCCACCGGCTTGCGAATCAGCCGCTCGATGCTATTCAGTTGCCCGCGCTCCTCGTAACTGCAGAACGAAAGCGCCGTCCCCGTCGCACCCGCCCGCCCCGTCCGGCCGATCCGGTGCACGTACATCTCCGCCTCGCGCGGCATGTCGAAATTGATGACGTGCGAAATGTCGTCCACGTCCAGACCGCGCGCCGCCAGGTCGCTCGCCACCAGCACGCGCGTCCGCCCGCGCTTGAACTGGTCCAGCGACCGTTCCCGCGCCCCCTGCGACTTGTTCCCGTGGATTGCGTCCGCCGAGATCCGCGCCACCTTCAACCGCCGCGCCACCTTCTCCGCCCCATGCTTCGTCCGCGTGAAGACGAGCGCCCGGCAAATCTCCGGCCCCGCGAGAAGATGCTCCAGGAGCGCCTGCTTCTGACCTTGCTCCACCAGGTACACCGAATGCGCGACCGTCTCGGCGGCGGGGGCCTCCGGCGTCTCGCGCACTTCCACAGGATCCCGCAGGATCGAGTCCGCCAGGCCCTGGATCGTTCCCGGCATCGTCGCCGAGAAAAACAGCGTCTGACGCCGCGCCGGCAACGCCGACAGAATCCGACGAACGTCCGGGATGAACCCCATGTCCAGCATCCGGTCCGCTTCGTCCAGCACCAGCACTTCGAGGTGCTTGAAGTGCACCAGCCCCTGGCCCATCAGGTCCAGGAGCCGTCCCGGCGTCGCCACCAGGATATCCACACCCTTGCGCAGGGCCTGTTCCTGGGGCCCCTGGCTGACGCCGCCGAACACCTCGGCACACCTCAGGTCCACGTGCTGGCCATAGACGCGGAAACTCGCGTGGATCTGGGCGGCCAGTTCGCGTGTCGGCGTCAGGATGAGTGCCCGGACCGGTCGCCGGCCGTTGCCGCTGGGTTGGCTCGCCGACAGACGCTGGAGGATCGGCAGCGCGAACGCCGCCGTTTTCCCCGTGCCCGTCTGGGCGCAGCCCAGCAGGTCTTTGCCGGCCAGGACAGGGGGGATCGCGTGCAACTGAATGGGGGTGGGTTGTGTGTAACCTTCGCTGCGTACCGCCCGCAACAGGGGCTCGTTGAGCCCCAACTTGTTAAAAGGCATTCGGACACTGTTCCTTTAGACCAAACCAGACTGCCGTAATCCATCCGACCCGATGCCGGACAGTTCCCATACTATACGCTCCCTTTAACGGTTTTGCAAGAGATAATTCCTTCAAAGCCCGCCCCGCCCGCCACGGCGTAGTCGAAGACGAAGCCGGGCCGTGCGCCGTTCAAAGCCCGCAGATGAATCCCGATTCCCGCCACG
>JAPLMM010000213.1 GCA_026387035.1 Planctomycetota bacterium | reverse complement strand
GACGCGGCTCCGCGATTTGCGATTCAAGATCCGCCCCGAGGACACGGACAAGATCGAGGCGGCCAAGAGCCTCGTCTCCGAGAGCATCGACGTTCAGGCCCTGATGGAGATGTTGGCCGACGGGCAGTGAGAGATGGGCCTCGCGTGCCTTACGCGCCGTAGCGCGGGGCCTTGTGCCCCGCGCAGGAAGGCGCGGGGGATAAACCCCCGCGCTACAGCCTGAAAGCGGCGTACGCTTGCGTTTTCGCCTGGCGGCTCTTGGGCACAAGTAGCGTTGTAGTACTAATCCACCTGAATCCACGTCTGAGTGTATTCGTGGTGGCCGTCCAGGTCCACGACCGTCAGGAAGACGTTGTACAGGCCGGGCTTTTCATAGGTGTGCGTCAAGGCGGGTTTGGCGGAGACGGCATTGTCGCCGAGGTTCCAGAGGACGGAATCGACGCGGCCGTCGGGCGAGTCCGGGTCGCGGACGCGCGCCTCCAGGCGCACGGTCAGGGGCGCCCGCCCCTGAGTGGGGGAGGCGTCGATGTGGACGGCCGGCCAGTGCGCGACGATGTTCGAGAAATACCGGGCCGCCTCCATCTGGTTCGGGTCGTGACCGCCGGGCAGTCGGCGGATGACGAAGTTGCGGAATCCGCGGACGGTGTACCAGAAGTTGGCGTTGCGGTTCATCTCGTCGAAGCCCGGCAGGTCGCCCTCGCCGAAGAAGACGTACACGTGCCTGTGGCGGGCGCGATGGGCGACGTCGTCGGTGACGAGGTGCTCGTTGAAATTGGCCGTCCGACCCACGATCGCCCGAAACACCTCCGGATGCCGAAGCCCGATGAAGTGGGCCGGAAAGCCGCCGGCCGACCATCCCGTAATCATGATGGCGTCGCGGTTGATGCTGTAGCGGCCGAGCAATTCCTTGACAACGGCCAGGGTCGCCAGTTCATCGCGCACCAGTTCCGGCCCCGGCCGGTCCACCGGAATCACCAGCAGGCCCGTGGCGGAGTCAAAGTCGGGCGAGCAGATGATCAGGCCGTACCGTTCCGCCGCGCCAATCCAGCGATCGCGCTGCCCGGACGCCTCATCGAACGGGAACGTCCCCTGGGCGGTCACGACCAGCGGATACGCCCGGCGAGGATTGTAGGACTTGGGGATATAAAGATGGTACACGCGGCCGGAGGCCGGTTCGCGTTGAAAATCAATTTTTCCCGTGACGATCTGCCCATCGGGGGTCCGCCAGGGTTGGGGGCCGCAGCCTGCCAGGAGCCCCGCCCCGGCCGCGATGGCTGCCGCCGCCAACCCGGTCAGAATCGCCTGCCTGCCTCTTGCCATAACCTCGTTCCGTTCCCCCACGAGCCGCAGCCGGCGTGCTTCAGGGCCACGCCGCGAAGACGCCCAATTTAGGGTCCCGGCCGCTCCCACGCAAGCGAAAAGGGCTTTTTTGACGGTGGTTCGGCGGCCTGCCGTTTTTCCTCTTGACGCCGCCACCTCTTCCGGCTTACCCTGAACAACCGTCTTGTGAAGCGAGGCGCCTGGTTGCATCGGGAAGCAGCGTGTCTGGAATCCTGCACGCCGTCGCGTGCGTTCGTACGGGGCGGTCGTAGCCAGTCGGCCGAGGCTCTCCGCTCGCCCGGGTGGCTTTTTCCTTAATCGGAGTCAGGAGGTACCAGCAATGCCACGCGGTAAGGTCAAATGGTTCAACGATCAGAAGGGGTTCGGTTTCATCGAACAGGAAGGAGGCGGCGACGTCTTCGTTCACCACTCCAGTATCGGGGGCGACGGCTTTAAGAGCCTCGCCGAGGGCGACGAAGTCGAATTCGAACTCACCCAGGGACCCAAAGGGCCCAAGGCCGAGAACGTGACGCGCGTCTCCCCGTAGGCTTCTGAGGCTGACCGGACGGACACTGGGGCGGTCCCTCGCGGGGGCCGCCCTTTCTTCTCCGTGCACCTCATCAGTTCCTGTGGGCTGCGAGTTCGTGAACCGTCGGCGACTCCGTGGGCGTCCCGCCGGGGCTCCGCGGCAGCGTGAAGCGAAATGTGGACCCCCGGCCCGGGGTGCTCTCGACCGAAATCTCGCCGCCCTGCCTTTCCACGAGCATCTTCGCGATGGCGAGGCCGAGCCCGACGCCCCCGGCGTTTCGCGTCGCCGGAGCGTGCACCTGAATGAACCGGTCGAAGATGATCGGCTGCACCTCGATGGGAATTCCAACCCCCGTGTCGGCAACCGCAATCTCTACAAAAGCGCCTGCCTCGCGGGCGGTGATGCGGACCCCGCCCTCCCGCGTGAACTTCAGGCCGTTGGAAACCAGGTTCGTGAGCACCTGGGCGGTCCGGTCGGCGTCGGCCCAGGCGACCAGGTCGGCCGGCACGTCCGCCGTCAGTTCCAGCGCACGCTCCTGAGCCATCACCCGCAGGCTTTGCACGACGTCACCTACCACCTCGGCCAAGCGCATGGTTCCCGGCCGCAGGTGGACTCGCCCGCTGTCGAGGCTCCCCAGGTCCATCAACTCTTCCACGAGGGCGATGAGGCGGTTCGTGTTCCGGTAGCACAAGGCGATGAACTCCTCTCTTTCGCCCGTCTCCTGCTTGGCCTCCCCTTCCGCCAGGAGCGACAAGGCGCCCTGCATGGCCATTAGCGGCGTGCGGAGTTCGTGCGAGACAACCGACACAAACTCATCCTTCATGGCGTCCAGGCTGAGCAATTCCTCGTTGGCCCGTGCCAGAGCCAGGTTCTTGCTTTCAAGTTCCGCGCCCTTTTCGGCCAGTTGGCGCGTGCGTTCGGCGACCTCCTTTTCGAGTCGCTCGGCGTTCGTTGCCAATGTGCGGGTCTGGCCCTCGACCACCTCCGCCATGCGGTCGAAGGTGGCACCGAGTTCCGCCAGTTCGTCCTTCCCCTTCATCTTCACTCGAGCCGCGAGGTCCCCGTCCGCCAGGCGGTTGGCCCCCTCCCGCAAACGTTCGATCCGGCGCGTGACGTACCGCCCGAGCGACAAGGCCTCGACCATGAGGAGCAGCAGAATCAGAAGCACCACGGTCCCGACCAGGCGCGCCCGCGACTGGGCCATGCCGCGCAGCCTTTCCGCCTGAAACGTCAAGCGCCTGGCCACCTGGGCCTCCAGGCCTTCGATGATCCGAGCCGCACGTTCCTGGGCCGGCCTGAAGTGCTCCCCGTACACGCGGTTGGCTTCGTCGGGGTCCGTGCGGACCGTACCGACGGCCCGCTGTCCCTGCTTTAGCGCCTCGTGGCCGGCCGTTTGCAACTCTTGCATCATTTTCTGCATCTCGCTCACATCAAGCGGGTCGTAACTGGCCATCGCCTCCAGCAGTTTCCCCGTCCCCTCATGCAGGAGGTCCATTTCCACCTTCAGCGTGTCCACGCGCCGCGTGCTCCACAAGGGGTCTGCTCCCGAGAGCCCTTGCCGCACCAGCACCCCGAGGCGCTCGTGGCAATCCTTTATGCGGAGCAGATTCGCGTAGGTCGGCATGCTTTCGCGGGCCACGCGCACGAACTCGGCCGACGAGCGAGAGAGCGTCTCCGTCAACAGGTAACTGGCCGCCAGGCAGACGATCAGCACGCTGCCGAACCCCAGCGCGAGTTTCGAACGCAGTTTCATGACGTCCTCCCGGCCACCTCTGCCGCATCACGGCAGAAACGGACCCTGTTGCGGCCGCCCTGCTTGGCGTCGCGGCAGGCCGCGTCGGCCAACTCGAACAGTTCCTCAGGCGTATGCACCGGGCATCTGTCGGTGGACGCCAGGCCGAGACTCACGGTCAGTGGGAACGCGCCTTCCGGGTGCTCGACGGGCGCATGTTCCACCCCCTGCCGGATGCGCTCCGCAACAATCTGTGCCCCGGCCGAATCCGTCTGCGGAAGCAAAAGTACGAACTCGTCGCCGCCGAAGCGAACGGCCACGTCGCTGCCGCGGCGAGAGCCTTCCAGGACGCGCCCCACCGCCTGGATGGCCGCATCCCCCGCCAGGTGTCCGCGGTCGTCGTTGATGGCCTTCAGGTTATCCATGTCGATGACGACGATCGCCAGCGCATACGCGTACCGCTGCGCGCGGTGAAACTCCTTCTCCAGAAACGCCCAGAACACCTGCTTGCTGTAGAGCCCCGTCAGCGCGTCGCGGACGGCCTGCTCCTTAAGGGCGCACACGTTCGTGTAGTGCCGTTCGCCCGCCCGCACCCGTGCCAGCAATTCGTTCAAGTCAAACGGTTTGACGACGTAGTCGTCCGCGCCGGCGTCGAGACCGCTCACCCGGTCGCTGACCTGGCTCTTGGCCGTCAGAAAAATCACGTAGGCGTGCTGGACCGCCGGCTGGCTCCGGACCCACCGGCAGACTTCGATGCCGCTCATCCCGGGCATCATGACGTCCAAGAGCACAACATGGGGCGGCGACTCCGCCATCCTGCGACAGGCTTCCGGACCGTCGCTTGCCGTTTCAACCGTGTAGCCCGCCGCCCGCAACTTCGCGGCCACGACGCAGCGAATGTCCGGCTCGTCGTCCACCAGCAGAACGGCCGTGCTTGACACCGGAGGATCCGCTTCACCCACCGCTGCCCGGTTGGTATCTGTGCTCACGGCAACCCCCATCCCGTCGCGCACGGCCAGAGACCCACGTGGTTATAGTTGTAAGACGGCTCGCCTGGGGTGCACAGCGACCAAACCGGTAGGGGAAACCGGTTTATTATCGGCCAATAGAACCTTCCGCGTTCACTGAAACGCGGATGGCGGGTGCCGGACGCCCCGATTCAGGCCCGGCCGGGTTGGCATGGCCAGACCCGCGCGGGTCAATCACTCGGCTTCGAGAACCGCCATGAAGGCCTTCTGAGGAACCGCGACGGTCCCGATCATCTTCATCCGCTTCTTGCCGGCCTTCTGCTTTTTCAGAAGTTTCTGTTTGCGGGTGACGTCGCCGCCGGACAACCTGGCTATCACGTCCTTGCGGAAGGCCTTGATCGTCTCACGGGCGATGATACGCGACCCGATGGCCGCCTGCAGGGCAATCTCGAACTGGTGCCGCGAGATCTCCTTCCGGAGGCGTTTTAGGATCGCC
>JAPLMM010000212.1 GCA_026387035.1 Planctomycetota bacterium | reverse complement strand
GCGGCTGCCCCTCTTTACATTCGGAAGTGATACGGATATGTATAAAGATCTTGGCCTGTCGTTTATTCTCGTGTTCGTGCTGCTGATGACTCTTTTGGCGTCGGCAACGAGCGTCGCGAGCGAGGTCGAGGACCGGACGGCCCTAACGGTGCTGAGCAAGGCCGTGGGGCGGTGGCAGTTCGTGCTGGGCAAATACCTCGGGGTGATGGCGACGGTGCTGGTGGCAGTGGCGGTACTGGGGGTGGTATTCATGGCCGCGGTATATTATCGGGTGCGGTTGGATGCCGGGGTGCTGGAGCGGGCCTACATACACGGGGGGATCGGGTCGCCACGGGGGGATCGGGTCGCAGGTGGAGGCGTTCCGGCAGAAGCAGTTCGGGCAGACGGTGACGGTGACGCCGGGCCTGGCGCTGGTGATATTGCAGGTGGGTGTTCTGGCGGCGGTGGCGACGGCGGTCTCGACACGGCTTTCGGCGGCGGCCAGCGTGGGGGTGAGCCTGGGGGTGTTTCTGGTGGGGCACCTGACGGTGTTTCTGGAGGCCGGGGTGCGCGGGGCCGCGGGGGCCGGGCAGTTCGCGAGGCAGGGGGTGCTCGCGGTAGTGCCGTTCCTGGAGGTCTTCAACCTGAACGAGAAACTGAGCCACGCGATGCTGACGCCGCTGGCGCCGGGGAGCCCCGGGGCGGCGGCGTGGCGGGCCGTGTGGGAATACGTGGGCTGGTCAGGGCTGTACGCGCTGGCGTACGTGGTGTTTGCGATCGGTTTGGGGGCGCTCTTGTTCCGTCGTCGGTCGCTGGGCTGAGGGCCTGGGGAAGCCTTTTTTTGCTTTTGGCTGGGCTGTTGCAGCCGGCCGATGCCGCGGAAGGTTCTTTGTGAGGGCGCCGCGGGCGTTTTTGCTGAAGACCTTGAGAACGGCGGGCCGATAGGTAACGGTATCCCATCCCAGCATGAGGGCTGCTGCCGGCTGAAATGCGGCGGCAGCCCGCTTTTTTGCGCGGTTGACCGGGCGACCGGGGGGCGTATAATCGCGGCCGGTTTTCACGTGGAAGGTAAGGAGCGAGGCATGTCTGAGAAGCGCGCGTCGAGGCAGGGCGTGAAGGTGGTGGTGCTCTACAGCAGTCTGAGCGGGAACACGCGTGCGATGGCGGAGCACGTGGCGGCGGGCGTGCACCTGGTGCCGGGGGCGACGGCGCGCGTGATGGACGCGGCGTCGCTGGAGATGGAGGCGTTGGAGAAGGCGGACGGGATTGCCGTCGGGTCGCCGAACTACTATTCCTACCCGTCGGGGCTGGTGAAGCATTTTTTCGACCTGGCGTTCCAGAACGCGGCCTTCAAGGGGAAGCTGTACGTGGCGTTCTCGACGCACGGGGGAGGCGGGGGGGTGTCGGCAATTCTGGACCGGCTGGCAAAGTCGCTGGGGTTGAAGCGGGTGGGGGAGGGCCTGGACATTCTGGGGGCGCCGGCGGGAGACCAGGTGAAGGCGTGCCGGAAACTCGGCCAGGTGTTGGCGACGGCGTCGGCGTAGTGGGCCGGCGGCGGGCCGGAGGCGTCGGGAGGCAAGTGGTTGTACGAAAAAGGGTTGACGGGCCCCGAAGGGCGTGGTTAAGGTATCGCGCGATTGGCCGGACCCCAGGGGAGGGGCGGCATGGCGGGTGAGAGCGAGCGGGCAGAAGCGGCATCGGAGCCGAGCGCGGCGCGCGCGAAGCGTTTCATCGCGTCGCTCGGGGAAGAGGAGATCATGCTGCTTCGTCTGCGGGACGAGTTGTACGACGGGCGTTGGGACGCGATGCTGGCGGACCTGAACGACCGACTGCAAGGCAAGCCGTACGTCTTCCAACTCGCCCACCGGATTCAGGACGACATCGAGCGGATCGAGCGGTTGAGCCGATTCGAGCGTCAACACAAGGTGAACCTGGCGTCGTACGTATGAGGCGGTCGCGGTCTCTGGAGCGAACGATGAAGCGAGCGGACAGGGTAGGGTGCTGGCTGGCGGTGGGGGTGGCGGCGGGGCTGTGGGCGTCGGGGTGCGGTCCGCAGCGCGGGCCCGAGCCGCTGCCCGTCGTGCCCTCGGTCCTCGAAGCCAACGGGATGGACGTGCTCTGGCACACGCAATTGGTGCTGGCGAAGAAGACGCACCTTGTGCGGCTGTGGTTGTGTGACAGCCTGCTCATCGGGCTGGGGGACGACAACTGGATTTATGCCGTGGATGCGAAGACGGGCGTCCGGCGCTGGTCGATGCCGGCGGCGCCGAAGCACGAGACGGTGCAGCAACCGGCCGTCCACGGGGACAAGGTGTGGGTGGTTTCGACGACGACGCTCCTCGGGCTGGAGGCGGCGGCGGGCCGGGAGGTGTCAAAGACGCGGCTGGACTTTGCGGCCTCGGGGCGGCCGGCGGCGTGCGAGACACATGTTTTCATTCCGAACATACAAGGGTACCTGGAGGCGCTGGCCGTCACGCCGGACATAGTTCCGTGGCGTCGCTGGATGGAAGGTGCGGTGACGGCGGGCCCGGTCTTGGACAACACGATGGTGTATTTCGCAAGCCAGGGCGGGCAGGTGATCGCGTCGAGCCAGTCGCGGCATCGTACCTCATGGTTATACCGGGCGGAAGGGTCCGTGACGGCGGATCTGAGGCGGACGAAGGCGGGCCTGGTGCTGGTCGCGAGTCTGGACTACAGCGTGTACGCATTCGCGGGAGGCGGGGGGCGCCTGGTGTGGCAGTACCATGCGGGCGAACCGGTCCGGAAGGCCCCGTACGCGCAGGGAGACCTCGTGTTTGTGTTCACGGAGGCAAAGGGGCTGACAGCGGTGGACGCGGAGAGCGGCGACGCGCGGTGGATCCTGGCCGCAGGCCAGGACTATGCGTCGGCGGACGCGAAGAACGCCTACATCGTGAGCCGGGGGGAAGACATCCTGGCCGTCTCGCGTTCCGACGGCAAGGTGCAGTTCGGCCTGCCGCTCCGCCGCGGGACGCTGGTGGGCGAGAACGAGACGGACAGCGGCATTCTTTACCTGGCGACGCCGGAGGGCCAGGTGATGGCAGCCGCGGCAGCGAAGAGCGAATCTCCCTAATCCTCAGCCGAGGAGTCCACGGTGCGACTCGGCCTATGCACGTCCTGTTTCCCGGATGAGAGTCTGCCCGACGTGCTCAAGTGGGCGGGCTCGGCCGGGTTCGATGCGGTTGAGATTCCCTGTCCTCCTTTTTCCCGAGGCAAGACCTGGCACCGGGGCGGCGCCCTGGACTTGGGCGCGCTGGACGGCCCGGGGCGCGATGCGCTCGGGGCGGCGCTCGAGGCGTCGGGCGTCGAGGCGGCGGCGCTCGCGTGGTACGGCAACGTGCTCGATCCGGACGCCGAGCGGGCGCGGGCGGCGCTCGAGCACCTCGGGCGCGTAGTAGAGACGGCGGCGACGCTGGGCGTCCCCGTCGTGTGCCTGGCGGTGGGGCGTCCCGGCGCGCCGGGATCGGCGGGGCTGGGCGACTCGATTGCGGAGTTTGCGCGGCGCGTCGGGCCGCTCGCCGAGCAGGCCGAAGCCTCGGGCGTCCGCCTGGCAATCGAGAACGACCCGATGTGCGGCCTCTTGTTTGAAGACATGCCGGGCAACGCAGCGTTCTGCCCGGAACTGTGGGAGAAACTGTTCACGCACCTTCGCAGCGACGCTGTGGGCCTCGCGCTCGACCCGTCGCACCTCGTGTGGCTGGGGGTGGACCCGATCGCGGCCGCGACCGACTACGCCGAGAAGATCTTCCATTTCCAGGCGAAGGATACGGAGGTATTCGACGCGCGCCGGCAGGATTGTTCGGTCCTGAGGCCCGCCGGCGGATGGTGGCGGTATCGGCTGCCGGGCCTCGGAGAGATCGACTGGCGGCGAATGCTGGACCGGCTCCAGGAAGTGGGGTACGGCGGGGCGGTGGTCGTCGAGCACGCCGACCCGGTCTGGCAGGGGAGCGCGGAGCGCGTGAAGGCGGGCCTGGTGCTGGCGCGCCGGCACCTCGCGCAGTTTTTGCCGTAGGCGCGGACCCCCGTGGCACGGCTGCCGCAGGTCCGCCCGTCAGAAGGAGATTCGATGGCGACCGTTGCGGACATTCTGGCGGCGGTGGACCGCTTGACCCCGTTTCGGCTGGCCGAGGCGTGGGACAACGTCGGCCTTCTGTTGGGCGACGCGGCGTGGCCGGTGCGGCGAGTGCTCGTCAGCCTCGACGTCACGGAAGCGGTCTGCGAGGAAGCGGAGCGGCTCGAGGCCGATTGTCTCCTCGCTCATCACCCGTTCATGTTCAAGGACGTCGGCCGCGTGACGGCCGAGACGTGGCCGGGGCGCCTGGCGCTTCGTCTGGCGGCGGGTCGGCGGGCGGTCATCGCCGCCCATACGAACCTGGACGCGGCCCAAGGGGGCCTCTGCGACCTCCTGGCCGAACGTGCGGGCCTCACGGACATCGAGCCGCTGCGCGCTGAGCCTGGGCCTGCGCGATACAAGGTCGTCGTCTTCGCGCCGGAGGGCGACCTGGAAGCGGTCCGCCGGGCGGCGTTCGACGCCGGGGCAGGGCGGATCGGGGCGTACACCGAATGCAGTTTCGCGGCCGAGGGGGAGGGGACCTTCTTCGCGGGCGAAGGAACCAGCCCGGCCGTCGGCCCCGCCTCCGCCGAGGCTACGGCGGGCAGGGCACGGGGTGATCGCAGCGCCGTCCCGGAACACCGCTTGGAGGTCCTCGCGGCGGAAAGCCGCATGGGGGCGGTCGTGGCGGCCATCGGGCGAGCCCATTCCTACGAGACCCCGGCCATCGACGTGTATCCCCTGAAGGATCTGCCGGGCGAGGCGGGCCTGGGCCGCGTGGGCCGGCTAAAGAAACCGAAGACGGCCGGCCAATTGGCCGATGATATCAAAAGAGCGCTCGGCCTCTCGGGCGTTCAAGTCGCCGGCGAGCAGTCCACGCGCGTCGAGCGCGTGGCGGTCTGCTCCGGGAGCGGGAGCGGACTGGTCGAGGCGGTCCGCGCGGCTGGGTGTCAGGCGTACCTGGCGGGGGAACTCAAGTACCACGAGGCTCAGACGCTTGCGGCCGAGGGAATTGCGGTTATCCTGGGCGGGCACTACGAGACGGAGCGCGTGCCGCTCGAAGACTGGACGCCGCGGCTGGCCGAGGTGGTGGACGTGGAGGTGCGGTTGTCGGAGTCGGAGCGCGGAGCGCTCCGCTCGAAATAACGAATGACAAAATCCGAATGACGAATCAAATCCGAAACCCGAATGGCGAGGCGTTCCTGCGGCCCACTGTCAAGCAGGAGGCTCGAAGAGGCTCCTTTCGGAATTCGGTATTCGGCATTCATTCCTCATTCGGGCTTCGTCATTCGTCATTGGCAGGACCAACGGCTTCAGGTGTTGCCTTGAACCCAGAGGGCGAGCGGGGAGGCGACCTCCCGCCATGAAACCCTTCCTCTGTCCCCTGGCTTCGGGCAGTTTGGGGAACGCGCTCCTGGTGGCGTCGGGGCGGACGCGGCTGCTGGTGGATTTCGGGATCGGCCGGCGGCGAGCGGTCGCGGTCCTACAGGCGGCCGGGATCGAGCCGGAGACGATCGACGCGCTCCTCGTAACGCACACGCACGGGGACCATTTCTCGCAGGCGGCGGTGGGCTGGTGCCTGGCGCACAGCGTCCGCGTGTTCTCAACGGCAACGAACCTCGCCCATTTAGCGAGCGCGATGCCCGGCTTTCGGCGGCTCGAGCGGGCTGGGCTCCTGGAAACGCTCGACGGCGACTCGGTCGCGATCGGCGACGTGGCAGTCGAAGGTTTCCCCGTGCCCCACGACTCGCCGGGCGACTGCCTGGGATTCCGGATCACGCTGGGCGGCCGGCGCGGGCGGCGCGTCGTCACGGTGGCGACGGACCTCGG
>JAPLMM010000211.1 GCA_026387035.1 Planctomycetota bacterium | reverse complement strand
TCCGGCGCGCCGAACGAGGAGACGATGGAATTGGCGCGCCTCTGCCCCGGCGTTCCCTGCGTCCAGAATCACAACCGCTGGCAGGCGATCCACGACTGGATGTGGCGGCACCCGTGCGACCTGGCGATCCTGGACGACGGGTTCCAGCACCGGCGCCTGGCGCGCGACCTGGACATCGTCCTGGTGGACGCGCTTCAGCCGTTCGGCCATGGGCACGTCCTGCCGAGGGGCCTCTTGCGGGAACCGCCGTCGGCTCTTCGGCGGGCGGACCTGGTGGTGATCACGCGAGCGGAACTCGTCGGGCCCCAGGAGATTGACGCGCTGAAGGGCCGTTTGCATGGGCTGGTTCGGTCCGGCGTGCCGATCCTCGTCGCCCAGCACCAGCCGAGCGCCCTGGTGCGTGCGGACGGATCGCGCGAGGCGCCGGAATCGCTCCGCGGCGAGACGGTGGCGGCGGCGTGCGGCATCGGAAACCCGGAAGCGTTTCGCGCGACGCTGGAGCGGCTGGGCGCGCGGGCCGATTTGTGGGACGTTTTTCCGGATCATCATGCCTATTCGTCGGCGGACGTGGACCGGCTGCTGTCGGCGGCGCGGTCCGCGGGGCTCAAGAGGCTTGTGACGACGGGCAAGGATTATGTAAAATGGGAGCCGTTGCTTGCCGACCGAAAGAAGCGGCCGGCCGTTGAGATCGTCGCCCTCGAGATCCGCATGGCGATGGTCGAGGGCGACCAGGTGCTGCGCCGGGCGGTCCGGTCCCTCCTGCCTGCCGTAACAACAGGCGGGCCGGAAGGAAATGACGAATGACGAGGACCGAATGACGAGAGAATTCCGAAGCCCGAATGACGAAGCAGCCGCGCCCAGGCGGCGGAAGGTCGTTCTTCGGGCTTCGTCATTCGTCATTCACTCGTCATTCGGATTTCGTCATTCGGGTTTGCACACATGCCGAGGCCGAACGTGCCGGACACGGGCGTGCTGACCCTGCGGAGGTGAAAAGGGAATGCGCCGGCGCAAAACTTACCAGCCGATCGACCTGGCGAGCCTGAAGTCTTTCCCCATCGCCGAACGCCGACACAAGGTCTCCCTGGAGGACCTGGCGGCGCCGGCAGGGCCGGAGGCGACCCTGGGCGAGTTCTTCGAATCGCTGCCCGCCACGCCCGCCACGAAGGGATTGGCGGACCTGGCGCTGGCCGTCGCCGAGGCCGTCCGCAAGGACGCCCCGGTGGCGGTCGCGTTCGGGGGGCACGTCGTCAAATGCGGCCTGGGGCCTGTGCTCATTGACCTGATGGAGCGCGGCGTCGTGACGGTCGTTGCGACGCACGGGGCTGGGGCCATCCACGACCTCGAACTGGCCTACCACGGCGAAACGAGCGAGGACCCGGCGGCCACGATGCGCGACGGGCGATTCGGCATGGTCGAGGAAACGCCGGGCTACCTGAATGACGCGGCCCGTCTGGGCCGGCACCGCGGACTGGGCCAGGCCATCGGCGATCTGGTGAACGAGGCGGCAACCGAATTTCCGCATGCCGCCAAGAGCGTTCTGGCGGCCGCGAGCCGCCTCGATTGCCTCGCCACGGTCCACGTGGCGATCGGAACGGACACCTGGCACATGCATCCCGAGGCCGACGGGGCGGCGATCGGCGAGGCGTCGATGCTCGATTTCCGTAAACTCTGCGCCGCCGTCGCCGACATGGCTGACGGCGTCTGGATCAACGTCGGATCCGCCGTCATCCTCCCCGAGGTCTTCATGAAAGCATATACCGTGGCGACGAACCTCGGCGCCAAACTCGAGAACATGGTGACCGCCAACCTGGACCAGATTCAGCATTACCGGCCGCGCGAGAACGTCCTTGCGCGGCCGACGGATCGCGGCATCGCGCTCACGGGCCAGCACGAGTTTCTGATCCCGTTGCTGCGGCACCGGATCCTCATGGAACTTGAATCCCGGTAGGAGGCAGGAGTGTATCGCCACCTGATCGACCTGGTTGACCGCCTCGGTCGCCCGCGCCTCGGCGTAGTCGGCGACCTCATGCTGGACCGCTACGTATTCGGCGACGCGGAACGCATCAGCCCGGAGGCCCCCATCCAGGTGCTCCGCGTGGCGAGCCAGGAGTGCCGCCTCGGCGGCGCGGGATCCGTCGTCAACAATCTCCGCGCCCTCGGGGCCGACGTCTCCGTGTTCAGCGTCGTCGGGCGCGACGACGTCGGACGCCAGGTCATGGGCTATCTCAAGGCGGCCGGCGCGAGAACCTCCGGGGTCGTCCGGCTTGCGGGTCGGCCCACGACGGTCAAGACGCGCTTTGTCGGCCGCGCCCAGCACCGCATCCCGCAGCAGGTCCTGCGCGTGGATGAGGAACAGGTGGCGCCGATTCCGGCCGAGGCGGAAGACCGTCTCCTGGCGGGAATCCGCAAGGGCTTGCGCCGCTTCCAGGCCGTCCTCCTCAGCGATTACAACAAAGGCGTCCTGACGCCGCGCCTCACGCAGGCCATTATCCGCGCCGCCCGCCGGCGACGGGTGCCCGTCCTCGTTGACCCCATCAAGGACCGGGACTATGCGAAATACCGCGGAGCGACGCTGCTGACGCCCAACCGCCTGGAAACGGAGATGGCGTCGGGCCACTCGGTCGCGCGTCCCGAGGCCCTGCGCCGAGCGGCAGGGCGATTGCTCAAGAGCCTTCGGCTGGATGCCATCATCGTGACGCTCGACAAGGATGGGGCCTATCTGGCCCTCAAGGGCCGCAAGGGCCAGATGGTTCCGAC
>JAPLMM010000210.1 GCA_026387035.1 Planctomycetota bacterium | reverse complement strand
ACGCGCTCCGGCCGCACCTGGCGAAGCGCGGTTGGCGGCTCCTCGTCCAGGGCGAAGGGCTGCCCCGCGGGAAGATGCTGGAGGAGTTTCGCCGCGACGCCCATTCGGTACTCTTCGGCACCGCGACGTTCTGGCAGGGCGTGGACGTCCCGGGGGCCGCCCTTTCGAACGTCATCATCACGCGCCTGCCGTTCGCCGTCCCCGGCCGTCCGCTCGTCGCGGCGCGCATCGAGGCCATCCGTGCCGCGGGCGGCAACCCATTCAACGAGTACCAGTTGCCCGAGGCGGTCCTGAGGTTTAAGCAGGGTTTCGGCCGGCTCATCCGCACGAAGGACGATGAGGGGATGGTGGTGGTCCTGGACTCGCGGATTCTGCGGAAGCGCTACGGCCAAGCGTTCCTTCGCGCCCTTCCGCCGTGCCGCGTCATCATCCCCGGCCACGAGGAGCAGGCTTAATGGCCGTTTCATCACTCCCTCTCCCTTGACGGGAGAGGGACGGGGTGAGGGTGAAAGGCCGTTTCCTTCCTCCTTCTGCGGTTCGGCATTCCTTGTTCGTCATTCGCCGTTTCTTTCCCCCTCACCCTAACCCTCTCCCGCCAGGGGAGAGGGGATGTGAAACAGCCTCCGGGTGGCCGGGTGCCGCCCCCGCGCAAAGAAACCGCGCGCGGGGGACGGCGAACCCCGCGCGCGGAAATCGCTCCACGTCGTTTCGTCAGGTGCCGCTAAACCGTAGGCGGCGGTCCGCTCGGTAGATTCTTCGGACGCTGCACGAAGTAGTAAACGGCCGCTCCGATCACCCCCGTGAAGATCACGATGAGGATCCAGATGACTTTCTTGTTCTCTTCGCTGGGGCACTTCGTGATGACGTCAATCAGCATCCAGAGCCAGAACGCCATCATCGCCAGCACCACCAGGCCGAAGACCAGGCTGATGATACAGGCAATCGCCCCGCCTGCCGCCTCTCCCGCTTGGCTTTCCATCGAGCGTTCTCCTTTCCGTGGTTCCCACCCCTCGTTGACCGCCGGCAGTACGCCAAACTTCCGCGCGAAATGCAAACCTTTTCCGGCGGTGTCCGCCTCCCTCACCGCCCGAGTTCCGTTCGGCGCTGGGGTCGGCGGACGAAATAGTAGATCGCCGCCCCGATGATGTGCGCGAAAAGGATGATGAGGATCCAGACGAGTTTCGTGTTCCCCTCGTCCTTCTCCTTCTTCGCGCAGTCCACGATCATCCAGATCCAGAAGGCCGTCCCCAGCACGCCCACTGCGACCCCCGCCACGACGGCCAGGATCCAGAGCACCATGAACAGACACGGAATCAGCATGAACACCGGCGACGGTTCCGAGTGCATGACGGCTGCAACGGCAAGCATGATCGCACCCCTTTCCGCAGGCCCCCCCCGGCGGGCTTCAGTCCCAATCCATGCCATGCGACCCCGACCCGCCGCCCATCCCCTCCGACTCGACGTGGCCATCGGCGTAAAGGATGTTCTTCCCGCCCCGGTGATTCCCCGGCTTGTCGCAGGCCAGGATGGCCTGGCCCAGGGGCGCCGCAGCCGTGCTCGCGTTCAGCGCGGCGCCGTAGTATTCGTAACTCGTCTTGGCGTCAATCTCGTCCGGCGAGAGAATCTTGTCGCCCGTGGCTTGGCAGACAAAGACGTCCAGGAATGGCAGGTCGGGGTAGAGTTCCGACAGGCGCTCGGGATAGCGGCCGTTGTGCTCCGCCGCGTACACGTTGCATGCCGTGCCGATCATCTTAAGGTTGGCCAGGCACACGGTCTTGGAGGATTCTTCCTTTATCGCCGGCACCCCGAGGGTGAAGAAGAGGACGAGCAGCACGGTCATCACCACGATCGAGGTGTAGCCGAGAATGAGGCCGGCGATCGCCAATCCGCGGCCGCCGAGCGCGCCGGCGGAGCGCTTGATGCGTCCCAGCGCCAGGTGTCCCGTGATGACCGCCGGGATCGCCGCCAGCAGCCCCACGCACACCCACGAGAGAATGCCGCAGATGAGGCTTGCGATGGCGATGCCCGGCGTCTGCTTTTTCGGCATCGGCGTTTGCGGCTCATATCCCGGCGGCTGGCTCATGACGCGGCTCCTTTGGCGGATCACCCGCCCGACGGCCACTGTAGGGGCGGGGGCGCCGAGCGTCCACGAAAAACCGCGCGAGAGGCGCCGGCGCGCCGGTGGTAGGCGCGCGCTCGCCTTCCGCCTTCGTCCTCTCGTGCTTCGCAGAGTAGCATCGGCGGGTGGCACGGGTGGCTTGCTTGCCACGCCGAAGCGCGTCGGCGAAGGCGGGTCCACCCGTGCAAAGCGCCGGGCAGTGCGCACTGGCGGGCAAGCAGCCAGCGCCCCGCAAGCGGGGCGGCGAACCCGGCGCACCCTCTTCCCCCCGCCTACGTTACTACGTTACTTCGTCACTCCGTCACTTGCCGTTGCTTGATTTCGGCGCCCGGCGCCGATACGATGGCCCCATCGCGCAGGAAGAAGGTCCCGGGAGACCCCACAGATGGCCGATGCGTCGGCCGGCGGAAGCGAAACGCGGCGGGAGCGGCCGTCTGCCTGGAAGCATCCGGTGGACGAGCGCGGGCGGGAGCGGCGCGCCCGGCGGCATCGGCGCCGCCGCATCGCACTGGCCGTCATCGCCCTCGTCGCGGTCGGCCTGGCGATCACCTACTGGAGCCTGACGAACAACGAGCGGGTCAAGAAGTTCGCGGAGCGGTATCTGGAGGACCTGCTGGGGACGGACGTGGACATCCGGCAGGCGAGTTTCAGCCTGACCGAGGGGGCGCTGGTCCTGGAGGGTCTTTGGATCGGAGCCCCGCCGCCGTTCCAGGAACCGATCCTCGAAGCCGCCCAGGTGGACCTCCGGATCGATCCCATGGCGCTCGTGCGTTTTCGGTTGGAGGTGACGGAGATCATCGTCCATCAGCCGGCGGTGACGCTGGTGCTGTGGGACGAGAAGGTGTGGAACTTTCAGAAACTGGCGGAGGCCCGGCCGCCGGAACACGTTGCGCCGGCGGTGCGTCCGGTGATCGCGCTCGTGGACGGGGCGCTGGCGCTGAAGCGCAAAGTGGCCGGCGAGACGATCTACGACCATCGGATGCAGATCTCGGGGCTCCTCCTGCCCGACGAGACGGACCGCGACGCGTTCCGGTTCCAGACGGACGTGACGAGCCAGGAAGTGCAGTTGTCGGTGGCGTCGGGTGGGCTGAACCTTCGGACGGGGTCGCTACGGTTCGAGGGCCAGGCGTCGAACGTCGCGCTGACGCCGGACCTCTACCGCACGCTGCCGCGAGAGGCCCAGCGCGTCTGGGACCGGTTCGAGCCGACCGGCTCGATGAACCTGAAGATCCTGTTCGACGAGCAGGAGGGGTTTTGTCTGGCGGCGGAGTTGACGGGGGTGGATTTCGGGTATGCGTACCAGGGATTCACGCACCGGTTCGAGGACCTGACCGGCCGAGCGGTGTTTTCGCGGACGGCGCTCCTGCTGGAGGGGATCCAGGGCCTCCTGAACGGGTCGCCGATGCGCCTGGAGGGGCGGGTCACGGGCTTCGACCGCGAGGCGCTGGGGGCGGACCTGTCGGTGTCGGCCGAGAACGTGGACCTGGGTGAAAAGCGTCCGGTCCTGGTGGGCCTGGCGCCGCAGTTGGCGGCGCTGTACAGCCAATACGAGCCGGACGGCCGGGTGGATGTGGCCGTGCGCGTTCGCCGCGACCCCAACGCCGACAGCCCGGTTGAGACCTCCGGCAGCGTCTTTTGCCGGGACGTCCAGATGACGTATTTCCGGTTTCCATACCTTCTGGAGCACATTCAGGGGACGGTGCGATTCGGGCCGGAGGGGTTCGAGATCGAGGGCGTGCGGGGCACGCATGGATCGGCATCGGTGGAACTGACGGGTTACGCGCGGAATCCGGGTCCGCAGGTTGACGCGCTCGTGACGGTGCGGGCGCGGAACGTGGCGCTCGATGAAGACATTCGGGCGGCGTTGCCGGAGATGCAGCGGCGGGCGTACGACCGGTTCGCGCCGTCGGGCCGGGCGGACGTGGAGGTCGAGATTCGCCGGCCGCCCGAGCCGGACGCTCGCCTCAGCGTGGCCATCGCGGCGGACCTGGTGGACGCGACGGTCGAGTACGAGGAGTTTCCGTATCGGGTGACGGGGGCGACGGGGCGGGTGCGGATCGCCGCCGACGGGCGGACCGAGATCGAACATTTGGCGGGCCGTCACGGGCCGGCGGAACTGGTGCTGTCGGGCGAGGTGCTGCCGGCGCGGGGAGGCCCCTCGCCGCTGCGCCTCCGGATGAGCGGGCGCAACGTGCCCATGGACGAGGACCTCCACAACGCCCTGCCGGAGCGCGAACGCGCGACGCTCCAGGCGTTTCATCTGTCGGGGCCGGCCGACGTCGAGGGGACGCTCGCGCGCGGACCCGAGACCGAGGGCCGGCTGCAGTACGACCTGGAGATTTCGCTGCGGGGCGCGCGGATGATTTACGAGGCGTTCCCGTTCCTGGCGGAGGGGGTGACGGGGAAGATTCACCTCTCGCCCGAATCGTGCCGGATCGAATCGTTGGCGGGCTACAACAGCGGCGCGAAACTGGAGGCGACCGGCTGGGTGGAGCAGAGGCCGGACGACTACTCCCTCGATATGGAGGTCACGGGCGAGAACGTCCTGCTGGACGCCCAGTTGCGGGGCGCGCTCGGCCCGCAAATCCGGTCGGCGTGGCAGCGCCTGGCGCCGAGCGGCCGGGTCGACGTGCGGGCCCACCTGGTGAAGGCGGCCGGCAAGGGCGAGATCCTTCGGCACCACGTCTGGGTGACGGCGCGCGGGGCGAGCGCGCGCCTGGAGGCGTTCCCGTATCCGCTCGAGGAGGTGTCGGGCGTGCTGGAGTTCGAGGGGGACGAGGTCCGGCTGCACGAGGTCGAGGCGCGGAACGGGCCGGCGCGGTTCGTCCTGGGCGGGCGGATTTCGTACGCCAACGAGGGGCCGGACATGGACCTCGTGGTCCGGGCGGAAGTGCTTCGGCTGGAGGGCCCGTTGCGGCGGGCGTTGCCGAAGGCCCTCGCCGATGCGTTTCAGAACCTGGGCGCGACCGGCCGCGTGGACCTGAATCTGGACCGGCTGGTGTATCGGCGGACGGGGCCGGAGACGTTCGAGGCGGAATGGTCGGGGACGGCCCTTCTGGACGAGGTGGGCCTCGCGCCGGGCGCGAAGATTTCGGACGTGGTGGGTACGGCCGAGATTCGCGGAAAGTTCGCCGGCGGGCAGTTGGCGCTCGACGGCTCGCTCTGGATTCAGCAGGGGAAGATTGCGGACAAGGACGTGTCGAACATGCGGCTGGTGTTCCAGAAGGCGAGCGCGTCGCAGGAGGTCGAGGTGCGGAGCGTGGAAGGGGACTTCTACGGGGGGCGCGTGGAAGGGACGGCGTCGCTCGGGCTGAAGCCGCCGGGGCGATACGGGTTCAGCGTGACGGCGAAGGGAGTGGATTTTGAGCGGCTCCTGCGGGAAGGGTTCCGGCTGGAGCACAACATCACGGGCGGGCGGATGCGGGCGACGCTGGCGCTGCGGGCCGCCGGCGCCCGGGCCGACGAAATGGAAGCATCGGGCTATGCCCACGTGACGGAAGCCAGGCTGTACGAGTTGCCGGCGGTTGTCCAGATGCTCAGCCTGCTGCGCCTGGAGCCGCCGGAGCGGACCGCCTTTCGCGAGGCCGAGATCTGGTACTTCGTTCGCGGCAAGCGCATCGTGCTGGGGGACATTCGGCTGATGGGGCGGGCGGTGGACCTGTATGGCGCGGGGACGATCGAGCCGGGCGGCCGGCTGAATCTGACGTTCCTCCCCGGCCGCAAGAACGATCCGCCGCTCGTGCCCGCGCTCGAGGAACTCCTGGAAGGCGTCCGCCGGGAACTCGTGCTGGTGGAGGTGACGGGGACGCTGGCGGAGCCGGTGGTCCGCCTGCGTTCGTTCACCAAACTGAGCGCTCCGTTGCGGGAGTTCCTGTCGCTGGTGCGCGAGTCGCGCGCCGGGCGGTGAGGCGGGGAGGCGGCATGCGTCGGCTGTTTCTATCGGACGTGCATCTGGCGCCCCGCGACCCGCAACGGGCGCGGGCGTTCTTGTCCTTCCTCGAGGCGGAGACGCCCCGGACGGACGAACTCTATATCCTCGGCGACCTGTTCGATTACTGGATCGGCCCGAAACACCTCCGGGAGCCGGGCTACCGCGAGGCGATCCAGGCCCTGCACGCCGCGACGGAGGCGGGCCTGCGCGCAACGTTTCTCCTGGGGAATCGTGATTTCTACATGGATGGGTTCGCCGAGGCGACGGGCGTCGCCGTGGCGCCGGGGCGGACGGAGCACGAGATCGCGGCGGGCGGAAAGCGCGTGTACCTGTGCCACGGCGAGTACCTCGAGGGCCGGCGGGGATTCTGGATCGGCGTGCAGGAGTTCATCCGGTCGCACGGGGTGGAGCGGGTGTACACGCGGCTGCCGGCCTGCGCGGCGAAGGGCGGGGCGCGGTTCTACCGCTGGGTTTCGGAGCGCCGCTTCCTGCCGGGGAAACCGAGGCCCCGGCGGGTCGTGGTCTTGTCGGAGGCCCTTCTGGAGGAGCGGTTCCGAAACGGGGCCGACGTGATTGTCTGCGGACACGTCCATCGCGCCGAACGGCGCGACTTCTTTATTGACGGCCGCGCCAAGACGCTCTTCACGCTGGGCGACTGGGCGGACCGGCCGAACTGGCTCGTGGAAGAAGACGGCGAGTGGCGGCTGAGCGAGGCGATCGGCGCCTGAAACCCGCCGGCTCCCCGGTGGGGCCCTCCAAAAAAAGCAGTGGCCGAACGGGGGGACATTCGGCCACTAGCATTACACGCGGGACCGTCCCGCATGGAATAGCCCAAGTTTTACGCCCATCTAAGCGCAATACATAGTGCAAAACACGTGCCAATGGTTTCTGACATCTGAACGGCCTTTTCAGGTGCCAGAAGGGCATTTTCCGCCCTGGGGTGCATGGCAAGAAGTCCAACATTGGGGATTTTTGCGCAGCAGTGGGGAAAATTCCCCAAAAGAGACCCACGCCAAGCCAAAGGATGCAGCCTCTGGAGGGGCGGTTCCCCGGGATTCGCCCGACTGCGTCGGGACTTATCCTGGGGCTTTCAAGGCCCCATTTTCGCACGGGTCGCCCCCGCATTTCGTGGCGAAGTCGTACTCGCGGCGGCGCGTGCCGGTGAGAATGTGCGTTTGCGGCGAGACGCCGGGGTGATAGAATCGCGCGGAACGAAAGCGGGCCCGGCGAGGGGCGAAAGGACAGGCGGCCGATGCGATTCTTCGACGTGCACACCCACGCGTTTCCGGACTCGCTGGCGCCGAAGGCGCTCGAGCGCCTCGCGGCGATGGCGGTGTGGGAGAAGGTCGCGCCGTCGCACGACGGGACGCTCGCGGGCCTGCTTCGGAGCATGGACCGGGCGGGGATCGAGCGGGCGGTCGTCTGTTCGGTGGCGACGAGGCCGGAGCAGGTGCCGAACATCAGCCGGTGGTCCGTCGAGATCGCCTCCGCGCGCGTGACGCCGTTCGCGTCGATCCATCCGGACTATCCGGAGCCCGAGGCCGAGATCGAGCGCCTCTCCGAGGCGGGGGTGCGGGGCCTGAAGTTTCACGCGGAGTACATGGGTTGCGCGGTGGACGACGCGCGGACGGTGCGGATCGCGCGTGCGGCGGCGCGGGCGGGCCTGGCGATGGCGCTGCACGCAGGGTACGACTTCGCGTTCGAGAAAGAAGACCTGGCGAGCCCCCGGCGCGTGCGCCGGCTGCACGAGATGGTGCCGGACCTGCGGATGCTCGCCTGCCACATGGGCGGTTGGCGGCGATGGGAGGACGCGCTCGAGCACGTGGCGGGGTTGCCGATCTACCTGGAGACGAGCATGACGCTGCCCTGCTCTGCGAAGCCCGCTACGCAGGGCGAAGCAGAGGGGCGGTGTGAGCCGGAGATCGTCGAGCGTCTGCTCGAAAAGCACCCGGCGGAGTATTTGCTTTTCGGGACGGATGCGCCGTGGGCGGACCAGGCGCGCGAGGTGGAGAAGTTTCTCGCGCTCGGGATTTTGGAGGAAGCGAAGAGGCGGGCGGCGTGGGAGAACGCGCTGGAGTTCCTCGGCGAGGCTTAACGCCCCACGTTGAGCGCAGTTTACCCGCCTGTGGTGGGCGAAAGGTGGAAAAAACGAACGGGGGCCGCGGGGGGACGAGTTCCCCGGGATTCGTCCCGACTGCGTCGGGACTCATCCCGGGGCTTTAACGGCGCGGCGCGCGGGGAGGCGTTGTTGAAAGCCCCACCTTGAGCGCAGTGAAAGGTGGGGAAAACGAACGGGCGGCGCGCGGGGGTCTGTTGAAAGCCCCACCTTGAGCGGAGCGAAAGGTGGGGAACATTCTGGGGAGAAACCGATGCGTTATCACATCACGTGAGGCACGTACGGGAGTTGGCTTCCGGGCGATCCGCGCGGCTTTCGGACGCGCGGTCATCGGCAGCACGTGGAGGGGGACCACCGCCATCCGCCTCTCCCGGGGCAGTACGAGGGGCTTCACGCCCATGCACGAGGGCTGCTGAAGAAGCCGCCCGTGACGCTGGCCAACGGGTTGTGGGAGACAGTCGGGCGGCGGTGCCTGGAACAGTTCGCCAAGGAGCGGTTCGATGTGTTTGCCATCTCGGTGGGTGGCCAACACGTGCATGTGGCGGCGGTGTGTTCGCGCGAGGGGCTGAAGGAGGCCGTCGGGCGGGCCAAGAAAGTCTCCTCCCACGCGGTGCGGGCGACCGTGCCGGGCCGGCTTTGGGCGGGCGGTTGCCGGCCGGCTGCAATCCGCGACCGGGAGCAGTGGCAAAACGTGTTGGGTTACATTCTGGATCACGCGCCGCAGGCGTGGGTCTGGTGCAAGCCGGGAGTCAGAGAAGGGCTGGGGGAGGGGTGAGGCGGGGCGCGGGGACGGTTCCCCGGGATTCGTCCCGATTGCATCGGGACTCATCCCGGGGCTTTCGAAACCGGCGGTTTCTCCAGCGACTTCGGCGCGTCGAGGATCGTTTGGAGAGCGGAGCCGGCGAGGATGGCGATCCCGATCCTGTCGGGACCCTCGAGCATGGCGTAGCGGACAGGCTTCTCGTTGATGAGTTCGGCGACGGCGTCGGGGACTTTCGTTTCAGAGACCAGCAGCGTCCATTCCTTTTTCTCGGTGGCGATTTTGATTTTGAAGGCGGGCTTGTCGAGGCCGAAGCGTGCGGGGTCCTTGGAGTCGTAGGCGGCCCAGCGTGCGGCGCTGAGTCGCGCGACGGCCGACGCGAGGTCGCGGACGGCATCGGCCTGGACCTCGCCGACGAGGCTGCCGGCCTCGTCGAGGCGATTCCATTTCGCGTCTTTCCTGGCGAGGCGGAGCGTCTCCTTGCCGGCAACGATCTCGAGCCCCGTGATGTCCGTGCTGAGGAACTCGGTCATGGCGCGTGGGAGCGGCTCGGC
>JAPLMM010000209.1 GCA_026387035.1 Planctomycetota bacterium | reverse complement strand
GTGCAGCAGCGCGGGAACCGGCAGGTGGCGAACTATCGCGGCGTCTGGGTGGACGACCAGTTCCAGGGGACCGAGAAGGTGACGAAGGTCCGCTGGGGCTCCAACGCCTACTTCCGCCTCGCGCGGGAGCGGACGGACCTCCGGGAGATTTTCAGCCTCGGCCAGCGGGCGGTCATCGTGACGGCCCGCAACCAGGCCGTCCTCGTGGACGCCGACGAAGGAATCGAGGAACTCGACGACGCGCAGGTGAAGACACTCTTCACGGACCTGGAGGCGCCGACAACACCCGAGAAATAGAACGCCGGCCAGTGCTACTTTGTCAACTTCGCGCCGCCGAGAGGGGGGATAGCGCGGCGTCCCGGCGGGACGCCGCGCGGTGGCCAAGAATGGCCACCGCGCCTCCGCTTACCTGTCGAGGAGCGGAGTTGACAAAGTAGCGCTAGACCGGAACGGAAACGGCAGGCGTTTCCAGCAGGTCGGCGACCACCAGGTCGCTTTCCTTGCCGAGTTCGCGGCCGGTTGCCAGGACCCACTTGACCATGGCGTCGACGACGCCGGGGGCGAACTGGCGACCGGATTCTTCAACCAGGATTCGCAGGGCATCCGACACGCTGCGCGCGTTGCGATAGACGCGGTTGGACGTGATGGCGTCGAAGGCGTCGGCGACGGCGAGGATGCGCGCGCCCAGGGGAATGGCCTCGCCCGCGATGCCGTCCGGGTAACCCTCGCCTTTCCACCATTCGTGATGATGGCGGACGAGCGGAACCTCCCGGTCGAGAAATCGCATCTGGTCGATAATCTTGACGCCGGCCAGGACGTGGCCCTGCATGATGCGGCGCTCGTGGTCGTCGAGCGCCCCGCGTTTCCGCAGGATGCTGTCGGGGACGGCGATCTTGCCGATGTCGTGGACCATGGCGGCGCGGCGAATGACGCCCGTCTCCTCGGGGTCGAGTTCCAGCGTCTCCGCGATGGCGACGGCGTAGCGGGTGACGTTCGCCGAGTGGGCCTTCGTGTACGAGTCGCGGGCTTCGAGGGCGTGGACGAGGCCCCAGAGGCTCTGGACGACCATTTCCTTCGCCTGAAGCGAGAGGCCGGCCACCTTTCGCTGAAGGTCCTCGACGCCGGCGGCCTCGTCGGGGATTTCTCCCGCCCGGTCCTCGGTGATCTCGTTCCAGGTTTTCGCGACGTTTCCGCCGGCGTGCTTGGCGGCGTAGAGCGCCTCGTCGGCCTGGCGGATCAGGAGGTCCGGTCCGGCCGTGCGGTCCTTGGAGTCCAGGGCGCTGACGCCCGCGCTGATGGCGACCTGGAGGGAGCGTTGGCCGTCGGAGATCACGCGGCCGGCAATGCTGCGACGGATGCGTTCGACGGCGCTGACGGCCTCCCGGGCATCGGTGTTCGGCATGAGGACGATGATTTCGTCGCCCCCGTAGCGTGCGACGAGGTCGGCCGCGCGGGCGCCTTCTTCAATCGCCCTGGCGACCTCCACAAGGACCCGGTCGCCGAACACGTGGCCGCACACGTCATTGATCGCCTTGAAGCCGTCCACATCGATCATGGCGAGGGCGAGATCGGACCCGTAACGCCTTGCCCGTTCCGTTTCCAGGCCGATGGCTGCCATGAACCCTCGGCGGTTGGCCAGGCCCGTCAGGTCGTCCGTCGTGGCGAGTTCCTCGAGGCGCGTGTTGGCCTGCTGGAGAGCCTCCTCGGCCCGCTTGCTCACGGTGATGTCGCGCACGGTCGCCTGCAAGATCCGTGTGCCGCCCGCCTCGAACTTTGAGAGCAATACCGTGGCCGGGAACTCCGTGCCGTCCACTCGTTTGTGTGTCCATTCGAAGAAATGCGAACCCTTCTCCAGAGCCAACCCCATCATCTCCTGAGCCTTGTCCGATGACGGAACCCCATCCGGCTGACGTTCCGGGGATAGGTCCGCCAGTGTTCGGCGTGTGAAGTCCTCCTCGTCCCGGCAGCCGAATAGTCCGATAGCCGCTGGATTCCCGGCAAGAAAACACTTATCCGGCGACGCTATTATGATGGCGTCTTGGGAGGTGGCGTAGAGCGAGCGATACCGTTCCTCGCTCTCCCGCAGGGCCTTCTTGACCGCGTATTGGGCGGTCACGTCGTGGAATACCAGCACCGCGCCTCGGATGCGGCCTTGGGCGTCGCGGATGGGCGCGGCACTGTCGGCGATCTGGCGTTCCGCGCCGTCGCGGGCGATCAGGGCCGTGTCGTTCGTCAGTACGACAACTTCGCCGGTTGCCAAAGCCTTGGCCAGGGGATCGGAGGCCGGTTCGCGGGTTAGGACGTTGATGATGCGGAAAATCTCGGCCAGCGGTTTGCCGACGGTTTCCGCCAGCGGCCAGCCCGTCAACCGTTCCGCCGCCGGGTTCATCCGAACCACTCGGCCGGCGGTGTCCGTGGCAATCACCGCGTCCCCGATGGAGTGCAGGGTAATCGACAGGTCTTCCTCGCTCTCGCGCAGGGCGTCGGCCACCCGAGATCTCTCGCGGTAGAAGCGCACGCTCTGCTGCCGCCAGACCAGCCCGATGCCTGCACCCGTGCCGAGGACCAGGACGCCGACGGCAACAGCCGTCACCCACAGTTGTTCTCTCACTGGCGCGTACACTTCGGCGGCATCCATGCGGCCGACCAGGAACCAGGGCGAGTCGGGGACGGCGCGGACGGCGGCAATCACCGGCTCGCCCCGGTAGTCCGTCCCTTCCACGATTCCTTCCTCTCCCATCGCCGCCTTGACGACGGGGAGGTCTTTCCCCTCCTCCAACGAGACACGCAGGTTGAGGGCGGCGTTCTTCCGGAACCTGAGGTCGTTCAGGAAGAGCGCATCGTTTCCATCCCGGCGGACGAGCAGAGTCTCGGCCGTCCGGCTGGGCGTGGGCCAGCGGCTGATGTCGGGATAGAGGTGGGTCGCAGGATCAATGCGAAGGACGAGAACGCCCAAAGGCCGGCTGCCGTCCCGTTCGTCGAAGATCGGGACCAGGATCGACAGGTGGATGGGGCGGTCGGGCGTAGCGCGG
>JAPLMM010000208.1 GCA_026387035.1 Planctomycetota bacterium | reverse complement strand
TCGGGAACGCCCACGACACCGCCCACCCATCCGTTCTCGATGTTCGCCAGGCCGTAGTCCGCAAGCGGATTGTAGAGGGCGGGCGAGAGGACGGGGAAGATCGCCTGGCCGGGGTCGTCCGACTCGAACCGGAAGTACACGGCGCCGGAGAGGTTCCGTGCCTGGACGTTCACGTCGAGCAGGGTGTTGACGATGCCGGAGGCTTCCACAATGTCAATGCGGTCGTAGCCCTCGCGCGCCAGGAGCGACACCTTGTCGAAGGTGATGTCCAACAGGGTGATGTCCATGGCCGCGCCCGGATACTGGACGCCGGGCGGGAACCCTTGCGTCGCAATCCAGCCGGTGATCTTCAGGCCACCCGTGTTGCCGACCAGACTGACCGCGAAGGTGTCGCCGCCGGGGTTGGTGTAGGGCCCGTCGTTCGTCTTAAAGAAGAGGTCCATCACCATGAGGCCGCCGAACTTGATCGGCGTGCCGGAATAGACCGGATAGGGGTTTATGCTGGGAGGAGGTCCGCCGGGAACGGTCGGCACCGTCCCCTCATACGTGTACCCGTGGACCAGGTGGTTGGAACTCGTGCCGACCGTCAACTGGTCGGCCAGGGCGCCGTTGAAAAGGTACGCGGAGACGTCGGGGCCCTCGAACGTGAAGAAGTGGTCTTCGATGCGGACACTGAGAGGCGCGGCCGTGGCGGGCATCGCCGCCGCCAGGAAAAGCCCCGCCAGACCCAGCGCAAAGAGAGTGTGCACCGCTTTCATCGCTATCCCCTTTCGGAAATAATGCGGAGAGAATCCCCGAGGAAGAATCGGTAGGCTGACCTCCCCCGTTTCATGAGATGTCCCCGCAACACAACCCCGTGAATCGTCTAAGTATACCACAAGAATGCCCCGCTGTCAAATCGCGGAGGGCGTCCGAGGCCCGGAACCCGCCCGCCAGGACTCCCTAAGTGCCTTGTGCACAAGGAGTTGCGCTCTTCCGAAGCAGGCGGAAAAATTTCAGATTTTCCGAGAACATTCACAGAAATGGCCTCAGGCTCTTCCGGTACAGGGTTCGGGGTTGGGGGCCTGGGATTCCCCAAAAGGGGCGATTGAGTGCGAATGCGGACCCGAAAAACCCCTCGCCTAGTACTACTACACTGTGTTCTTCAACGCAGAGAGCGCCGAGAACGCGGAGAACAACTGTCAAGAGGTCAAAAGGAATAAGGAGACGGCATGAAGTTGGGGGTGTGGAATAGCGCCCGGCCCGGGGCAGGCCGTGCCCCGGCCCGGGCCGGGGTTGTGAAAGAAGAGGTTATCTCTGCGCTCTCTGCGATCTCTGCGTTGAGATAGCGTTGTAGAACTAGACCTCTTTGGCGTCGATGAAGGGCATGAGGCGGCGGAGGGCCCGGCCGACCTTTTCGACCGGGTGGTTCCGCTCGGCCGCTTCGAGGGCCTTGAACTTTTTGCCGCCCGCCCTGCACTCCTCGATCCATTCCTTGGCGAAAGAGCCGTCCTGAATGTCGGCCAGGAGTTTCTTCATCCGCTGGCGGACGGCCGCGTCAATGAGCACGTCGCCGCGCGTCAGGCCGCCGTACTCGGCGGTGTTCGAGACCGAGTACCACATGTACGACAGGCCGCCCTGCACCAGAAGTTTGACGATGAGGTTGAGTTCGTGGAGGACCTCGAAGTAGGCGAGTTCCGGCTGGTATCCGGCCTCGACCAGCGTTTCGAAGCCGGCCTTGATGAGGCTCGTCACGCCGCCGCACAGGACCGCCTGCTCGCCGAAGAGGTCGGTTTCGGTCTCCTCGGCATAGGTGGTTTCGAGGACGCCGGCACGGGCGGCGCCGATGGCCTTGGCATAGGCGAGGGCCAGAGGGCGGGCCTTGCCGGAGGCGTCCTGGTGGACGGCGAAGAGGGCGGGGACGCCGGCCCCCTCGACGAACTGCTCGCGGACGGTGTGGCCGGGACCTTTCGGCGCGACCATGATGACGTCCAGGTTCTTGGCCGGCACGATTTGCTTGAAGTGGATGTTGAACCCGTGGCTGAACCCGAGCGCCTTTCCGACCGCGAGCACCGGCCCGATCTCCGCCTGATAGACCTTGCCCTGGATTTCATCGGGGATGAGGATCTGGACCAGGTCGGCCTTCCTGGCGACTTCCGCGGCCGTGAGCGGCTTGAAACCGTGCTCGACGGCGAGGTCGTAGTTCGGCGTGCCC
>JAPLMM010000207.1 GCA_026387035.1 Planctomycetota bacterium | reverse complement strand
AGTTGCCGGAGGGCCTCGCCCAGCGGCACGCGGAGCGCCTGTTCGTCCGCCACATTGTCAACCTGCGGTACCGGGGCGTCCCGGCCGAGGAGATCGAGAAGCAGCGCGAGGAGTTGCGGTCGAGCGCGTCGGCGAACGCGGCCCGCGAGTTGAAACTCTTTTTCATTCTCGACGCGATCGCCCAGAAGGAGAAGATCGAGGCCACCGACGCCGAGGTGGACGCGAGGCTACGGTTCATCGCAGCCCAGTACGGCCGGCGCGACGACCATATCCGTGAGGAAATGCAGGAACGCGGAACGCTCGACAGCCTCCGCAGCCAGATCCGCGACGACAAGGTGATGCGCCTCCTCCTGGAAAGGGCGCTGGCCAAGGGCGACGAACCGCCCGTCAAGAAGGGCGCCGGCGAGAGCGAAGAGGCGGCCGAGGAGCCCGAGACGACCTAGCGCGGGTGACCCGGCGGACGCCAGACGAAAGGGGAACCGGAAACGATGGGACGCGACGCGGTCGGACCCACGGCGGGCGGCGTTCCCGTGCGACCGCACGGAGGCATGATGCCGCCCTACCAGCAGCAGCGCTGGCTGACGCTGGCGGACCTCCTCTTGGAGAACCGGATCATCTTCCTGGAGGGTATCATCGACGACCAAGTGGCCAACTCGGTCGTCATGAAACTCCTGTACCTCCAGAGCGAGAAACGGAACCAGGAGATCAACCTCTACATCAACTCGCCGGGCGGATACGTCTCCAGCACGCTCGCGATCTACGACACCATCCAGTTCCTGGATTCGCCGGTGGCGACGTACGCGATCGGCCTGGCGGCGAGCGGCGCGGCGCTCCTGCTGACGGGCGGCACGAAGGGCAAGCGCTTCGCCCTCCCGCACGCCAAGATCATGCTCCACCAGCCCGCGGGCGAAGTGGGCGGCCAGGCGGCCGACATCGAAATCGCCGCCAAGGAAGTCCTCAAGGACAAGGAGACCCTCATCAAGATCTTCGCCCACCACACGGGCCAGGACCCGGAAAGGATCCGCCGCGAAACCGAACGCGACCGATACCTCACACCCCAGGAGGCCAAGGAATACGGCATCGTGGACGAGGTCCTCGAACACATCGAAAAACCCAGGTAGCCGTCGGCAAGGGAGTCAAACCCGTGCAACCGAAGAACGAACTGATACCGATCGTCGTCGAACAAACCGGCCGCGGCGAACGGTCCTACGACATTTACTCGCGGCTGCTGAAGGACCGGATCGTCTTCGTCGGCGGCGAGATCGAAGACCAGATGGCCAACACGATCATCGCCCAACTGCTGTTCCTCCAGAACGAGAACGCCGATGCCGACATCTCCATGTACATCAACTCGCCCGGCGGTCTCATCACGAGCGGCCTGGCCGTTTACGACGTGATGCAGTTCGTCGGCTGCGGCGTGCAGACCTACTGCCTGGGCCAGGCGGCCAGCATGGCGGCCGTACTCCTGGCAGGCGGCACGAAGGGCAAACGCTTCGTTCTCCCCAACTCGCGAATCCTCATCCACCAGCCGATGGGCGGGGCGCGCGGCACGGCCACGGACATCAGCATTCAGGCCGAGGAGATTCTGCGCTTGCGCGCCCGCCTGAACCAGATCCTCGCCCATCACACGGGCCAGCCGGTGCAGAAGATCGAGGAAGACATCGACCGCGACCGATTTCTCGGGGCCGACGAGGCCGTCGCCTACGGCCTGGCGGACCAGATCATCCAGAGCCTGCCGAAGAAGACCGCCTGACCTTCTCGACCGATTCCGCCGAATCGTCTCAGGAAGTCGCCGACCCGCCTGCCTTCCCCGGCACTTCCGTCGGCAAACGGAGGACGAAGGCGGCACCGTGGCCGGGGTCACTCTTGACCGTGATGCACCCCTCGTGTTCCTCGACAATCTTGCGGGCGGCGGCCAGGCCCAGGCCCGTTCCCTTCTGGCCTTTCGTGGAATAGAACGGCTGGAAGATCCGCTGCTGCTCCTCGCGCGGGATGCCGGGGCCGTTGTCGGCCACGATGATCCAGACTTCGTTCCCCTTCGGCGAAAGGCGTGTCTGAACGCTGACCTTGCCCGTCAGGGGGGCGACGGCATCGATCGCGTTGGAAATCACATTCAGCAGCGCGTGATGGAGGCCGTCCGGGTCGAGGGGGATCTCCGGCAGGCTCTTTTCGAGCCGCGCCGAAAGGGCGACGCGTTTCTCTGCCGCCGCCGGCTGTACCAGTTCCGCCACTTCGCGGACCACCGCGTTGACGCTTGTTTGGACTCGGTTCGGCGGCGCCTGGCGGCTGTAGGAAAGCATGTCGAGGACGAGTTGGTTGATGCGGGCGAGGTTCCGGCTGACGACGTCCCAGCCCGTCGCGACGGGCTCGAGGTTCTTTCGTTCCAAGCCCGTCTCGACGGCGCGGGAGCCGCCCTGGATGCCCTGGAGGATGTTCTTGATGTAGTGGGACAGGCTGGCGACCGCCTGGCCGACGGCCGCAAGCCGTTCCTGCTGGACCTGGCTCGCCATGAGGCGGGCGTTCTGGACCGCCAGGCCGGTCTGGCATCCGATCGCCGTCATCAGTTTCAGGTCCTCGGGGGAGAACTGGCCCTGGCTGACATGCGTGTCCACGTGGATGATTCCGAGGATCTCGTCGCCGCTGCGGATGGG
>JAPLMM010000206.1 GCA_026387035.1 Planctomycetota bacterium | reverse complement strand
CATGGAGGTGCATGCGTGAGCAAGCCTCGACGTCGCCGCAAGGTCGGCAGCAAGAAGCGGCATATGCGCTGGAAGCGGCGCCACCACAAGCAGTAAGGCGACAGCATCCTGACCGGCGCCGGCGGACAACCTCTCACCTTCGGCGAAAGGAAGTTCGTCGTCAGGGAGCGGAACGGTCATGCCTCACCTGGGCGTTAACATCGACCACGTGGCCACGCTGCGGCAAGCCCGCCGGGGCGCGGAGCCCGACCCGGTGTGGGCGGCGGCCGAGGCCGAACTCGGCGGCGCCACCTGCATCACCCTGCACCTGCGCGAAGACCGCCGCCACATCCAGGATCGCGACCTGGAGATCCTCAGGAAAACGGTCCAGGTGAAACTGAACCTCGAGATGGCCGTCACGGACCCGATGGTGGACATCGCCTGCCGCATCCGCCCCCACCAGGCCACCCTGGTGCCCGAAGGCCGCCAGGAGATCACCACCGAGGGCGGCCTGCCGGTGGCCGGCCAGGAGGGCAAGGTCAAGGCGGCCGTGGCGCGCCTTAAAGCGGCCGGCATCACGGTCAGCCTCTTCATCGACCCGAAGCCGGAGGAGGTGGAAGCCTCGGCCCGCGTGGAGGCCGACGCCGTGGAGTTCCACACCGGCGAGTACGCCAACGCCCCGGACGGGCCGCAGCGCGACCGGCAGTTCATGCGTGTCGCCGAGGCCGCACGCCAGGCGCAGGGCCTCGGCTTGGTTGTCCACGCGGGGCACGGCCTGAATTACGTGAACGTCCGCCGCATCGCCCAGATTCCGGGGATGACCGAACTGAACATCGGCCACAGCATCGTCAGCCGGGCGATTTTCGTCGGCCTCCGCAAGGCCGTCCGCGAGATGGTCCGCCTCATCGAGCGGCCGGGCACGTAGCAGATAGGAACGCAAAGGAAACGGAATTGGATCCGCAGAGGACGCAGATGAACGCAGATAAGGACTTGGGTGGAAAAGAGAAAAAAGAAAATCTGCGTGCATCTGCGTCATCTGCGGACTACGCCGTTGCCTCTTCTTTGCCGTCGCCGCCGGGCGCTCCGCCGCCGGCAAGCGACGGCACCAACTGACCCCGTGGGAAAGGAGCCTGGCATGACCGCCTTTCGATTCTTCCTCATTCTCGTCATCTTCGTTCTCGCGTGCACAGCGTGGTGGGCCCTCGGCGGAACGGTGTACTGGCGCACGGGGAGCCTGCGGGACCAGTTGAGTGCCGAAGTGGATTCGCTCTGGGGGCCGGCCAACCTCAGCCAGCCGGCGCCCTACCTCGGGTCCAATGCCGAACGCGCGGCGCCCGTGGACCCCCTCGCCTCCAGCATCAAGGTCCACCTGGAGCACGAGAACCGGTATAAGGGGCTCCTCTGGTTCAGCACGTACACGGTGGATTTCGCGGGGACGTACACCGTGAAAGCCGGCCCGGCCGGGAACTCTTTCCTCTTCACCCTGCCCGCCGGCGTCCCGTTCACGGACAACCTAGGCCTGGCGCTGGACGGCGAAGCGCTCGACGTGGACTCCAAGCAGGTCGGCAACCGTTTCCTCGTTCCCATTCCGGCCGACGAGAAGACGCACGCCGTCGCCGTGACGTACAGGACGCGCGGCCGGGACCGGTGGAGTTACGTCACCGGCGAAAAGGATTCGCCCCGCGCTGCCCATCTCCAGGACTTCACGCTGGAGGTGACGACGAACTTCACGGCCATCAATTACCCCGAAGGAAGCATGAGCCCGTCGAAGAAGGCCGAGCCGACGGATGGCGGCGTGCGGGCCGTCTGGAAAATCACCGACTCGCGCACCAGCCAGTCCATCGCCGTGGACACCCCCGCGCGCGAGGACGCGGGCCCCATCGCCGCCCGCATGGCCCTCTACGCGCCGGTCGGCCTCCTTTTCTTCTTCACGGTTCTCTTTACGACGATGCTTCTGAAGAAGGTGTCCCTGCACCCGATGCATTACCTGTTCATTTCGGCCGGGTTCTTCGCGTTCCACATCCTGCTGGCATACCTGGTGGACAAGATAGACATCCACCAGGCCTTCTGGGTTTCGGCGGCGGTGAGCGTCTTCCTGGTCGTCAGTTACATGCGCCTCGTGGCAGGCATCAAGTTCGCCGTTGCGTACGTCGGCTTTGCGCAACTGGTGTACCTCATCGGTTTCAGTTACGCGTTCTTCTGGAAGGGGTGGACGGGCCTGGCGATCGTCGTCGTGGCAATCATCACGCTCTTTATCCTCATGCAGGCGACGGGCCGCGTGGTCTGGAACGAGGTCTTTAAGCGCAAGACGCCGGCCGCGCCGCCGAGTCCGCCGCCCCAGGCGCGATGACGGACCGGCGGGGCTGGTTCGCCGGCCCGCTTGTCGAAGCGCAGCGGAGACCCGCCGTAGCCCCGGCGCGCCGGGGGCGAAGGCTGGGCGGGCCGCGTGCCATCACCTCGAACCTTGTGCAAGGCGCGGCATCCCGGTCGCCACCCTGGCACGGCTACGGCTCGTGCCGTGGCCGGCAGGCGACTCGACTAGGCGAGCGGGACGCCGCGATTCCTGTTCGACCGGGCACAAGGTTTACGTTTTAGACCGGGGACTCGAGCGGTTCGAGGGTTGCGAGGACGTCGGCGAGTTTGGCGGTCGCCAGGCAGACGCAGGTGTCGGCGGCGCCGTAGTACATCCACAACTCATCGCCCCTCAGGAGGAGGCCCGTCGGGAAGACGACGTTCGACACCAGCCCCGCCATTTCGTAGATGGCCATCGCCTTGAAAATGTTGCACGGCGAGCGGGCGAGGAGTTTGTGCGGCCGGTCCTTATCCAGCAGCGCGACGCCGACGCGGTACACGTACTGCCCCGCGTAGAGTTTGACGCCGTGGTACAGGAGCAGCCACCCGTCCTTCGTCAGGAGGGGCGGGGGACCGGCGCCGACTTTCTGGGCGTCCCAGGCGGGTCCGGGGCCTTCGGGGAGGACGCAGTGCGGTTCGCCCCAGTGGACGAGGTCGGGGGAGAAGGCGATCCAGATGTTCTCAATCCCGCCGCCCGCGTCCGGGCGATGGAGGACCGCCCATCGGCCGTCGAACCGCCGGGGAAAGAGTGCGGCGTCCTTGTTGTTGGGGGAGAAGATGAGGCCGACGCGTTCGGCGGTCACCAGGTCCTTCGTCCGCGCCAGGCCCACCGCCGCTCCCAGCGGCGAGTAGGCCGTGTAGGTGATGTACCAGCACTTCTCTTCCTCGAGTCGGACGACGCGGGCGTCCTCGCAGCCCCACTGCTCGTAGCGCCACTGCGGCTCCCCATGGCGCAGGATCGGCTCTTTCTCGATGCGCCAGCCGTCCACGCCGTTGCGGCTCCGCGCGACGTAGATGCTGGAGTAGCCGGTCGCGTACTCGACGCGGAGGAGCAGCACGACTTCGCCGCCCTGTTCGGTGGCGCCGGGGTTGAGGACGGCTTCGGCGGGGAAGGGCATGTCCTGGGCCTTCAGGATGGGGTTGGAGCGGCAACGGTCGAAGATGGGTTTCATGGCTAAGCCTCCTCGTCGGGTTCGCGGATCTGGTCGAAGAAAGGCGTTCGTCCGCGCGCGACACATTCGTATGCATAAAGATACATGGCAGCCGACCAGGTTTGCCAGTCCTGTCCCTGGGGCGTGCCGTCCCGGGCGCGGAGCCATTCGTTGAAACCGAAGGCGACGCGGGCCTTGCGCGCCGGGCGGACGAGGTCGGCCAGGGCGGCGAGTTTCTGCCGGGCCAGGCGATGCTTCCCGGCCGCCACCAGCGCCGCCACGTAGAAGCCGCCGATGAACGGCCAGACGCCGCCGTTGTGATACTCGCCGGGCGGATTGTACGTCTTGTACCGCGGCCGCCAATCCGGGTCCTCGGGGCGGATGTACGGAAAGAGGCACGGCGGAAGGTCGAGGGCCAGTTGGCCGCTCGCGCGCAGGGCCTCGCACTCGTGCTCGATCCAGGCGATCATCGCTTTGGCGCGCGACGGCCTTGCGAGGCCCGATAGAATCGCCAGGCTGTTGCCCAAAAGGTCGAACCGCTCGCTGCGGTGGACCTTGTAGGACCAGAGGGCGTAGTACGGCTTGTGCCGCAGCACGAGGCCTTCGTGGACGTGGCGGTGCTGGGCTTCGGCGGTGACGGCGAAGCGGCCCGCGAGTTGACGGACGGTCTTCGCTTTCTCCTCCTCGCCGTGGAACCGCAGGTAACTGTACACGACCGTGTTGACGAACAGCCCGTAGCCGAGCACCCATTGCTCGTCGCGCCAATCGCTGGTCGGCAGATGGGCCACGAGGACGCGGTCGGCCGGGCTCTGGTAATCCATCCAGAGGAGGGCCTTTCGGACGGCATCGCGGAGGAATCGCGTTTCGCCGGTTGCGCGGCGATAGAGGGCGACGCCGAGGAGAAACAGGGGCGTCGTGTCGCTCGCCCCGCGGTCTTCCGGGTCGTGCACGAGCGACGGGATGTGGCCGCGGCGGGTCTGGTTCTTCGCAAGCGTCTCCAGGACGCGCCGCACGCTCGCCACGAGCCGGTCATCCCCCGAGACGAGCATCCCGAGCGCCGAGATCATGAGGTCGCGCGTGTAGGGTTCGGGGTAGCCCCAGCCGGCCGTGCGGGGGAGGCCGTGGCAGGGTCCGTGGGCGTTGTGGCGGAGGACTTCGAGGGCGGCGTTTCTGGCGTCTTCGATGAGGGTGTGGCGCTCTTGGGTCATGTTACTCGAGCCCCAGTCGGCTGGAGAGGATTTCGAGGAGTCGGCAGGCGACGATGCGGTAGTCGAAATGCTCGGCGACGTGTTTTCGAGCGGCGTCGCCCATCTTGCGGCGGAGGTTCGCGTCCTGCATGATTTTCAGCAGGAACTCGGCGATGTCGTGGACGCTGGCGCGGTAATCGGCCGTGCGCGGCTTCTTGAAGACGACGCGGTGGCCCTCCTTGTGGCCCGATTCCTGGCC
>JAPLMM010000205.1 GCA_026387035.1 Planctomycetota bacterium | reverse complement strand
GGCCGACAAGGCCACCGTTGCCGTGCGCGGCCGCGACCTCGAACTGGCGGATTGGACGCGAGACGTGCCCGGCGGCCCCATCACCGGCAAGGTTCCAGTGGACGCCGACTACACGAAGACAGGGGCCGGCCCCGGCCAGTTTCAGTGCACCGTGAAGAGCGACGGAGGCGGCCTGGTGAGCGCCGAGACGCTCCGTTGGCTTGAGGAGACGTTGCCGTCGGCCCATGGATACGGGGAGTTGCTCACGGACTCCATCGGCTACGAACGGTTGACCGTGAACTTCCGCACGACGGCCGAGGGGCTCGGCTGTCTGGCCGAGGGCGACGATTCACCTCCGCTCCTCGTGACCGAACTCTTCGGCGAAGAGGTGCCGATCCTGTGGGCGACGGCTGAGCCGTTCCAGGGGCGAGGGGTCCTCGAAAAACTGCTTCCGTCACTTCTTCCGTCGCGATGAAAAGGCGTCCCGGGGATTCATCCCGACTTCATCGGGATTCATCCCCGGGCGTTGAACAGCGTGCTAAGCCGCAAGCGGCGCGTCATGCGCCCATGGCGAGGAAGATTTCGACGCGGCGGTTCTTGGCCTTGCCATCCGCCGTCCGGTTGTCCGCGAGGGCCTGGGTTTCGCCCATGCCCTGGGTGATGATTCGGACCGCCTCGACGCCGCCCGCCTTGAGGATTTCGGCCACCGACTCGGCCCGGGCGATGCTCAGGCCCATGTTGTTCTGCGTCTTGCCGAGTTCCTTCAAGAGGGCGATCGTCGTCGCCTTCTTGACGGGGTCCGAGTCGGTGTGGCCGATGATGGTCGCGTGGATTTTCTTGGCCACGTCCGAGGAAAGGATGGCCGCCAACTTCGTCAGGGCCGTCCGTGCCTCGGGCTTCACGACGTTCGAGCCCGAATCGAAGGTGATGTCCGATGCGAAGCGCAGCCGGCCCGTGGCCCGATCGAACTGAAACAGGTTCGGGTACTCGGCGGCCAGTTGCTCGATCTCGATGGCGACGGGTCCTGGGATTGGCCCTTCGCCGCCGGGGCGACCCGCCAGTTTCTTGTAGACCTCGAGCAAATCGGCAAACGCTTTGCGGACCTCGTCGCGCTCTTTCTGGACGGCGGACAGCAACTCATCCTTCTGTTCCAACATCCGCTGGGCGTCGCCCGAGCGGGCCTGCATGGCCTCGACGCGCTCCTGGAGGCGCGCGATGTTCGCGTCTTTCTCCTGGAGCAACTTGTCCTGCTCGCGGTTCCTGAGGAGGACGGCATCGTACTTCTTCTGGTCCACACAACCGGTGGAGAGCATCACCAGCACACCGACCACCAGCAATCCCACGACCATCGAAACCCGTCGCATCGTAATCTCCTTTCCTATCTTCAACCGTTCCGTCCGGACTTGCGTACGCTCGCGATCAGGTTCCTGGTCACGCGCGCCCAAGCGTGCCCTGTAGTAGAGACGACCTCTCACTACAGGGCGTGCAGCCATGTCCCGTGCCAAATCGCTATTGCCCGCTCATCACTTCGCGGGCGTTCCGCTGTTTCTCCAGAACCAGCCCGATCACCGTCACGACGCCCGTGATGAAGATGCCGGCCGCCAGAATGACTACGCCGGCCGTACTCTCCCCGATTTGCATCACCAGGCCGGGTTTCGCGCCAGCCAGCAGGGCGACCAGCGCGAACACCGTGAACCCCAGCGCCACGGTTGTCATCCCGAGCATCACGGTGAAGGAAGCGTGGTGGGCCGGCCCCTCGACCAGGGTTACGATGCGCGTGCGGCTGGCGGCCACACCCGACCGAGTGGCCGAGGACGGCACCACCGACGCCACGCCGCTCTCGGTATCCACCGCGATGACGGGCTCCTCGGCGAAGACGTCCCCTTCGACTTCCTCGGCCCTTTCCTCCTCGCTCAGGACTTCCTGGAGGCTGGATTCGTCGGTTTCCGGGCTCAGCGCGAGCGGGGCCGGCTCGGCCTCGGGGGCGGCCAGGGCTTCTTCCACACCCAGAGGTTTCTCTTCGCCGGGAGCCGCCTCGCTCGGAAACACGCCTTCCGTGTCGGCGGCGATCCACGTCTCGGCGGCACTGTCGGCGGGGACTTTCTCTTCCTCGGCGAAAAGGATGTCGGCGTCGATGCTCATGAGGGTGTCGCCGGCGTCCTCTTCCTTCTCTTCATCGGCCGCCTCGGCGCCGGCTGCCTGCGGCGCGGGCGCGGGCGTCCCAGCCATCGCATCGATGTCCGCCTTGCGGAACTTCCACGCGGCGCCGTCGCGGAACGCGCGGATCTCGCCGCTCTTGATCATTTCCTGCAGTTGCTCGGCCGTCTTGCCGAGGCGCGTTTTGGCTTCTTCGAACGTAACGAATTCCAAAGTCGTCCTCCTCCAACCCGGTGCGGCCGCGCGGCCTTCCCCATATTCTTATACGGTCACGGCGCCGGAGCCGGCAACGGAGTTTCCTCCGGAGCCGACGGTCCGCTTCCCTTCTCCGTCAACGATTCGATGCGCGCCCGCACGTCCTTCGGGAGCGGCGGATCGTTGTTGTAATCCGTCAAGGCCCAGTCGGCGGAAATATCGCGGACGGCCAACAGTTTCAGCCGACTGCGCCGCGCATCGGCCACATAGACGGCCAGACGCTCTTTCGCCGCATCCACCACACAAATCACCACGCTCGAATCGCCCATCGGCGTGGCGGAAACAATCACATTCGGGCCCGCCGCCGGCGCGAGCGCGACAGGCCCTGCCGTTTGCGCGCGGGCCACCGACCCTGAATCCGAAGACACGCTCAGGCCCACGCCCAAACACGCGAGGCCGACCCCAAACACGCCCAGCGCGATGCTCCACACCGCACGCGAAGCCGGAATAACCCGTACCTCCCTCGGACGGCGCGGCCGGCACGCGCCTCCTAGCCATCGCCCAGCCGGCGCCAACCGTCTTGGGCCTCACTTGGCACATTGTAGAAACCCCCAGACACAATGCAACCCTATTTTTGCTCGATGCGCCTCAAATAAGTGGGGCGGAAAAACCGTCCCCCTTGGCACCGGGAGACCGGACCGGGGATGGCCTTGCAGCCCCCCCTGCGGCGACGTTTTCGCTAGACAGCATCCCTGCCTCGCTTCTATCATGCCGGCGGGACGTTGGCGCCCTGGGGAATCACCCTGATGCCCATTTCGCTTGCGAGCCTGCTGGTCTCTGCCGCACCGGCCGCCGGTGCGGCGGGAGGGACGGCGGCAGGCCTTCTACTTTGGTTTCTGGCGAAATCCCAGACCCACGGTCGGCTGGCGCTTCTGCTGCGGTTCCTGGCCGCCATCGCCGGCGCCTGGACCGCCGTGTGTCTCGCCTACTGGTTCCAGGCAGGCCAACTCACGTTTGGCCGCTATCTGGCGGCAAGCACGCTGGCGACGGCGGTGCTGGCCGGCGCCGGCGTCGTGCTTTACGCCGCAGCCCTCATCACGTTCGAGCCGGGCGAACG
>JAPLMM010000204.1 GCA_026387035.1 Planctomycetota bacterium | reverse complement strand
TGTAAGAAAGGGGCCCTCTGGGCTGCGGTTAAGAACACAGCGTAGTGAGTATTAGAATCCGATCCGGGCGCGCGTCAGGAGGGCGTCGAGGACGAAGGCGGCGTCGAGGAAGATCAGCCAGTAGAGAGCCCGCTCGATGAAGGGGGCGTATTCGTCGGGAGTTCGGCTGGGCCCCGCGCCGGACCAGAGCCTTCCGGGCCAGAGTCCCGCCAGGATGAGGGCGGCGAAGACGCGGGCGAGCGGCGGCATGAAGTCGGCGACCAGCCGCGTGTACATCAGCATCCACATCCCCAGGCCGGCGACGAGGCTGACCACCGCGAGCATCTGCCACGGCCGGCTCGACACCACGAGTTTGTATCTGGCGGCGATGCTGTAGCCCGAGATGGCGGCCGTGGCGCAGAAAAGCACCAGGCCGTGCCGCACCCACAAGGGTCCCCAGGGCATCAGGAGGTTCCAGTCGGCGCGGTTGTGGGGTGAGCCGACGGCCGCGGCCACACCGATGCCGTAGTTCAGCAACCGGCACAGGCCCATGACGGTCATCGCGACGTAGGCCGGGCCTTGCTTCGCGCCGAGGTTGTAGAGGTTGATGACGCCGAAGGTCCCGATGGCCAGGAGCACCGCGGAGCCCGTCAGCCGGGAGACGCCGAGAATCGCCAGCGCCGCGGCGGCGACAAGCAGCAGCCAGGCCCCCGTCAGGCCGACCTCGCCCGTGACGAGCGGCCGGGGAAGGTTCATCAGCCTGTCGCGCCGCAGGTCCACCAGGTCGTTCTCGACCATGCCGAACAGGTAAAGCCCTGCGGAGATGCCCGCCAGAAGGATGACCGTCCGCCCGTCGAAGTCGGTGATCTTCCCGGAACCGATAAGTGCGACGGCGTAGCCGGCGATGACGTCCGAGATGGCCGTCACGAACAGCGGAACGCGAAGGAGACGCCCGTAGCCGCGAAGCGTGCTCATGGGGGGATTCTCCGCGCCGCAGGCCGGCAATTCCAGTCTTTTCCGCCCCGGAGGGGGGCGATATAATGCCGCCGCCATGATTGTCACGATTGACGGGACGGTCGGCAGCGGGAAAAGCACGGCGGCGGCGGGCCTGGCCCGACGCCTCGGAGCCGCCCACCTCGACACCGGCGCTATGTACCGCGCGCTGACCTTGAAGGCCCTCGAAACCGGCGTGGACCTGGAAGACGAGAAAGCCCTCGAGGCCCTCGCCGTGGCGAGCGACGTGGAACTCGACGGCCGGGCGGGCGAGCAGCGGGTCCGTCTCGACGGCCGCGACGTCACCGACGCCATCCGCGCCAACCGGGTGAGCACGCACGCGCATTACGTCGCCCGCGCGCCCACCGTCCGCCGCGTGATGGTTCGGAAGCAGCGCGCCTTCGCCGAACGGGCCGGCGATGTCGTCGCCGAGGGACGCGACCAGGGAACCGTCGTCTTCCCCGGCGCCGAGGTGAAATTTTTCCTGAATGCGGACCCGAGGGAGCGGGCGCGGCGTCGGCAAGTGGAACTCGAGGCTCGGGGCGAGTACCGGTCGTTCCGGGAAGTGCTCGAGGAGATTCAGGAGCGCGACCGCCGCGACTCGACGCGCGAGGCCTCGCCCCTGAAGGCCGCCGACGACGCCGTCCGCGTCGACACCAGCGGCATGACCATCGAGGAGATGATCGAGGCCCTCGTCGCCGAGGTCCGCCGCCGAACCAAGGAGACGCCGTGAAGGGCCTTCGCCTCGTCTGGTATCGGTTGTGGCAGCAGGTGGCGGGGTTTCTGTTCGTGCTCGTGTTCGGTCTGCGGGTGCACCATCGTCGGCGATTTCCGCGGACGGGCGGCGTGCTGGTGGTCGCGAACCACCAGAGTTACCTGGACCCGATCCTGGCGGCCGTGGGCATGCCGCGGGCCTTTCACCCCATGGCCCGGGAATCGCTTTTCCGGTTTGCACCGTTCCGGTGGCTAATCGGGAGCCTGTATGCGTTTCCGGTTCGGCGCGGCACCGCGGACCTGGCGGCGGTCAAGGAAGCGCTGCGTCGCCTCAAGGCAGGCGGCGTGGTCCTGATGTTCCCCGAGGGGACGCGGACCCGCGACGGGTCCATCGGGCCGATGCACGGCGGTCCGGCGGCGATAGCGGCCCGGGCGGGCGTTCCCATCGTGCCGATGGTGATTGACGGGGCGTTCGAGGCCTGGCCGAGGACGCGTCGG
>JAPLMM010000203.1 GCA_026387035.1 Planctomycetota bacterium | reverse complement strand
GGCGGCGATGGCGCGGCGAACGTACTTGGCGAGGAGGTCGGTTTCGAGGTTGACGCGGTCGCCGCTCTTCAAGTCTCCGAGGGTGGTCTGGCGGAGCGTCGTCGGGATGAGCGCGACGCTGAGGACGGGGGCGTCGGCCTCGACGACGGTCAGGCTGATGCCGTCGACGGCGATGCTTCCCTTGGGCGCGATCTCGGGGAAAAGTTCGCGCGGCGTTTCGACGCGGAGCCACCAGCCGCCGTCGCCCTGGCGGTTTTCGACGCAGCGTCCGGTCGCATCCACGTGACCGGAGACGAAGTGGCCGCCGAGTCGGCCGTCGGGCCGGAGGCTCCGCTCGACGTTGACGCGGCGACCGGGCTGCCACTGACCGAGGGTGGTGCGGGCGAGGGTTTCGGCGACGGCATCGAACTCGGCGATTCGGCCATGGATGGCGGCGACGGTCTGGCAGGCGCCGGAGAGGTTGATGGAATCGCCGGGGCGGACGCCCTCGGCCGCGGGACCCAGGTCCACCGCGAGGCGCAAGGCGTCCGCGCGGCGTTCGGCGCGGACGACCTGGCCGACGGTTTCGATGAGGCCGGTGAACATGGCAGGGGCCATGGTAGAGGGGCGGGGGCGCGGGGTCAAGGGTTCTCGGGGCGAGCGGTCTGGCCGGGTGCGCCAGGATTTTCTGGCACTTAGCAAAAGCACAACAGGCAACTTGCGTGGCACGGCGGGTCTTGTGCTACTCTGCGAAGTAGCGAAGTGCTACTTCGCTACGAAGCACGAGTCCCGCCGTGCGCCGGTCCCAATGGAACAGGCGCGCCGGGACGCACGGCCGGGCAAGACCGGCCGTGCCACACTGCCCACACGTCGCGCCCTCGCTAGATGCCAGAAAATCCTGGCGCACCCTTCTGGCCCGGCGGCGGGGGTGCGGCTATACTGGGCGGGAGTTTGGGGGCGAGCGGGAGAGGCGTGTGGGCGGTTTTCTCGACAACCTGAAGGCGGGCGCTCGGGCGGCCGACGGGCGGAGGCTGTGGGGCGTCGGCGAGGTGGTGCGCCTCGCGGTGCCGACGGTTCTGAATACCATCAGTTACACGGTGATGCAGTTCGTGGACGGGGTGATGGTGTCGCGGGTGGGGACGGAGGCGTTCTCGGCGCAACTGGGCGGTGGCATTTCGGCGTTCACGACGGTTTGTTTTTTTATGGGGCTATTGGGATGTGTGAGCACCTTTGCCGCGCAGAACCTCGGCGCCGGGCGTCCGGAGCGCGCCGCCCGGTACGCGTGGCAGGGCCTCTGGCTGGGGTGGGGGGCGGCGGCGTTGCTGGCGGTGGTGGCGATTCCGGCGGCGCCGCATCTTTTCCCCCTGTTCGGCCACGCGCCGGAGGTGACGCGCCAGGAGACGCTTTACTATCAGATCCTCGTCGGGGGGGCGGCGTTCAACCTGTCGGCCCGCGCGCTCGGGGCCTGGTTCGTCGGGATGCACCGGCCGGCGATCACGCTCGTGGCGGGGGTCGCGGCAAACCTGGTCAACGTGGGGGCGAACTACGTCCTGATCTTCGGGCACTTCGGTTTTCCGGCGATGGGACTCGCGGGCGCTGGACTCGGGACGGTCGCGGGGTTCGCCACGGAGGCGGCGATCCTCGGGGCCGTCTTCCTGGCGGGCCCGATGGCGCGCGAGTACGCGACGCGGCGTCAGTGGGCTCTCGCGCGGCGGGAACTCGCGGACCTCCTGCGGATCGGAAGCCCCGCGGGTGCGATGTTCGTCGGCGACCTCCTGATGTGGACGATCTTCATGGCGGGCATCATCGGCCGGTTCGGCACCGAGGCGATTGCGGCGACGAACATCCTGAACCGCTACTGGCACCTGTGCTTCATGCCGGCGTTCGGCGTGAGCGCGGCCGTGTCGGCCATCGTCGGGCGGTACTGCGGGGCTCGTCAGCCGGCGCTCGCCTGGCGGCGGGCGCACGCCGGCCTCGTCCTCGTCGAGACGTACATGGTCGCGTGCGGCATCGGCATCTGGCTGCTGCGCGAGCCGCTCGTCAGGCTCTTCAACGCCGAGGCCGATCCGGTCGTCCAGGCGATCGCGACGCAGGCCGTCATCTTCATTCTGATTTGCCAGGCGTTCGACGCCCTCAGCGTCATCTTCATCGGCGCCCTTCGCGGGGCGGGCGACACGCTCTGGCCGGGCGCGATGCAACTGGCGCTCGCCTACGGCGTGGGTCTGAGCGGCGCGTCGCTCGTCGCCTACCTCAAGCCCGAGTGGGGCATCTTCGGGCCGTGGTCGGCGGCGTCGGCGTACGTGATCGTGCTCGGGCTGGCGATGTGGGGGCGGTTCCTGAGCGGGCGTTGGCGGCGAATGACGGTCATCGCGCCGCCGGCGACCGTTCCGGAGGAAGCATCCGGCCTGCCGCCCGCCGTCTGAGGGCCGCCTACGGGCACCCGGCCTGGACGGCGTAGAGCCGCTTCTGCGAGGCGACGTACAGGACGCCGTCGGCGACGATCGGCGTCGCGTACACCGGGCACCCCATGCGGATGCGGCTGAGGACCTTGCACTCCTTCCCGGCGGCGAGGACCCAGAGGTCGCCCTTCTCCGTGCCGAGGTACACCTTGCCGTCGGCCACGAGCGTCGAGGCCCAGACGCGCGAGCCGGTGTCGTGTTTCCAGTAACACGCGCCCGTCTCGGCATCGAGGCAGTGGAGGATGCCGGTGAAGTCGGCGACGTAGAGCAGGCCGTCCGCGATGGAGGGCGTCGAGAGGGACCGGTCGAGGCCGGTGTAGGTCCAGACCTTGCCCGATTGGCTGATGTCGCCCGTGCCGGTGGCGTCGATGCAGGAGAGGCAGCCTTTGCCCATGCCGTGGCGCGGGTCCTGGCCGACCGTGACATAGACGCGGTTGTTGTGGAAGACGGGTGTTCCGATGATCTCGCTGGGCCCGTCGCCCTTGGCCGTGTAGGGGATCGGCTTGGAGTTGCGGGACCTCAGTTCCGGCGGATTGCAGTCGAACCACCAGACCTTCCGGAGGGTTCCCGGGGCGCCGTCCTTGCCGGCCGCGGGCTCGGGGTCGAAGGCGTAGCAGACGCCGTCGCCGCCGCCGAAGAAAAGAAGCGGCTGGCCGTTCACGATGCCCAACGAGGGCGACGACCATTGGCCGTGAAAAATCCGCGGCCCGATGTCGGCGTCGTCCACCGCCGCCAGGGCGCCCGTGCGCTTGTCCAGCGCGATGAGGCTCGGGGCCTTGGGGCTCGGCAGATGGTTGTGCGACTTGTCCACGCCGTTCGATGTATTCACATACAGATAATTTCCGTGGATTAGGATGGAGCAATTCGAGGCGTCCTGGACCCAGGGCTTGACCTCGCGGACCATGTCGAATCGCCAGAGGATGTCGGCGTCGGCGCGCCCGAGGGCGACGGGGTCGCCGGGCGTGAACGCGACGACCGGGCCGTCCGGCCCCTCCGTGAGGGTGTGGTCCTTCGGCGTGGCGAGGTATTGCGCCTCGTCCGTGAAGGGCCCGTCGTTGCCGTCGGCCAACCCCTTGGCGTCCAGGCAGAGCACTTCGCAGCGGTTCGTGACGAGGTAAATGCGGTCGCCCTCGAGGGTGGGGGAGGACGTGATGCCGAGTTCCTTGAAGTCGCCGTTAAACTTGTCCTTCTCGGGGATCTTCGGGACGGCCAGTTGCCAGAGGAACTCGCCGTCGCTCTCGCGGAAGCACAGGACGACGCAGCGGTCTTCGTCGAACCGCGGATCGCGCGGCCGGGTGTTGTTCGTGCCGACGAAGACCCGGCCGCCGGAGACCGTCGGGTTGCCGTAGGACTGCGACCCGAGGGCGGCCGACCACTTCACGTTTCGCGGCGCGGGCGGGTCGCCGGTTTCGGCGGCGTGCTCCGCGTCGGGAGTCTCTCTCGGCTGGAAACGGTCGGCCAGACCCTGGGCGTCGGCGACCATGTTGCGTTCGTCGCGTCCGCCCCACTGAGGCCAATCGCCCGCGAGGGCGGTCGCCGCCAGCGCGACGGCCAGCGCCAGGGCGACGGCCCAAGCGCGGAAACACATCTGGCTGAGGTCTGCCGGTTGCATCGCGTCCCGACCTCCGGAAATTTGAGGCCTGTTGGTATTAACCCGCGGCCCGGTCGTTCGTGTTGCGGATTCGAAAAATATCCAAGGGGTATTTTCTGCGAATAAAGATTTGACCCCCTGCCGGCCGATGGTATACTGCCTTGTCGAATAGACGGGGCCGGGTGGCCCGGCTTCGCCAGGGCAGAGCCCGGCTATGCCGGGGCGACGCCCGGGAGGTGCGGCGTGTCGGCACGCGGCGAGAGAGGGTTTGGCGGGAGCCTCGATCGGACTGCGGGTGCCGCGCGCGCCGGCATCGCGGGCGTCATCGTATCGGCGGGAGGGCCCCGGGCGTAGGCTAGGCCAAGCAGCCAACGCCCTGGAGCCTGAGAGGCTCCGGGGCTTTTTGCTTAACGCAGAGTGCAGAATGCAGAAAGCGAAAACAATCGGTTAACGCCCGCAGATGAGTCCCGGTTTTTCGGGACGAATCTGCGGGACCTCTTCCGCGAAGGCGGCTTGTCCCGGCGTAGTCCGCAGGACGGAGCCGGAAAGGGGAGCGGGAATCAGGAACGCGAGCCATGAACGAGATAACAGTTTACGATACGACGTTGCGGGACGGGGCCCAGGGCGAGGGCGTCAGTTTCAGCCTCCAGGACAAGTTGGAGATCGCCCGCCAACTGGACTCGCTCGGCGTCCATTACATCGAGGCGGGCTACCCGGTCGCGAATCCGAAAGAGGAGGCGGTCTTCGAGGCGCTTCGCCGCCAGCCGCTCAAGCGCGCCACGCTGGTCGCGTTCGGCATGACGCGCCGCAAAGGCGCCCGTGCCGACCAGGACGCGACGCTGCGATCGCTCCTCGCGGCCGGGACGCCCGCCGTCGCCCTCGTCGGCAAGGTCTGGGACTTCCACGTGACGAAGGTCCTCCGGGCGGACCTGGAGGAGAACCTGGCGATGGTCGGCGACTCGGTCCGCCTTATGAAAGAAGCCGGCCGCGAGGTCTTCTTCGACGCCGAGCATTTCTTCGACGGCTGCCGGGCCAATGCCGACTACGTCCTGCGGGTGCTTGCCGCCGCGAAAGACGCCGGCGCCGACTGGATCGTCCTCTGCGATACGAACGGCGGCGCGCTCGCGGAGGATGTTGCCGAGACGACGGCCCGCGTCCTGCGGGAGGTCGGCGGGCGGCTGGGCATCCACGCGCACAACGACGGGGGCCTGGCGGTCGCGAACACGCTGGCGGCCGTTCGCGCCGGATGCCGGCAGGTCCAGGGGACCGTCAACGGCCTTGGGGAGCGTTGCGGCAACGCGGACCTCTGCGCGGTCGTTCCGAACCTCGAACTGAAGATGGGCTTCGCGTGCCTCGGGCCGGAGAACCTCGCGAGCCTGACGGAGGTGTCGCGGTTCGTGTATGAGACGGCCAACATGATGCTCGTTCCGGGGCAGCCTTACGTCGGCCCGAGCGCGTTCGCCCACAAGGGCGGGATGCACGCCTCGGCCGTCGCACGCGACGAGCGGACCTACGAGCACGTGGACCCGCGGCGCGTGGGGAACACGCGGCGGATCCTGGTGAGCGAACTGTCGGGGCGCGGAACGATTCTGGCGAAGGTCGCCGCCGCCGGCCTCGAAGCCGACTCTTCGCTGCGCGACCATGTCCTGGAGGAGGTCCAGCGCCTCGAAAACCTCGGATACCAGTTCGAGGCGGCCGAGGCCTCGTTCGTCCTCCTCGTGCGCCGGCTCGCGGGAACCGGAAGGACGTTCTTCGACCTCGACCACTACTCGGTGGCCATTAAGAAGGACGACGACCGGCCGCCCGTCACCGAGGCGACGGTGAAACTGCGCGTGGCCGACCGTTGGCAACACACTGTGGCCGAGGGCGACGGCCCCGTCAACGCCCTCGACGGCGCCCTGCGCAAAGCCCTCGTCCCCGCGTACCCGACGCTGGCGGAGATGAGCCTGACGGACTACAAGGTCCGCGTCATCAACTCCGGCGCCGGCACGGCCGCGAGCGTCCGCGTCGTCATCGAATCGAAGGACCATGAGGAACACTGGGGGACGGTCGGCGTCTCGGAGAACATCATCGACGCCTCCTGGCAGGCCCTGGTGGACAGCATCGCGTACAAACTGACGAAGGACGAGGAGAGAGCCCATGGCTGAGGCGCCGACGGCCCGGCCGGAGGAAAACGGCGGCCCGAACGCCCCGGCGAAGGTGTACGACCCGGCCTCGGTCGAGGAGCGCATCTACGCGGCATGGGAGCGCGGCGGATATTTCCATGCCGAGCCCGACGCGCCCGGCCGGCCGTTCACCATCGTCATCCCGCCGCCGAACGTCACCGACCGGCTGCACCTCGGCCACGCCCTCAACAACACGCTCCAGGACATTCTCGTGCGCTGGCGCCGGATGCAGGGCCGAAAGACCCTCTGGCTCCCCGGGACCGACCACGCGGGGATCGCCACGCAGGCGGTCGTCGAACGCCGAATGTTCGAGGAGGAAAAGAAGACGCGCCACGACGTCGGCCGCGAAGAACTCGTCCGGCGCATCTGGGCCTGGCGCCAGCGGAGCGGCGACCTCATCCTCGAGCAACTCCGGCGCATCGGATGCTCGTGCGACTGGCAGCGCACGCGATTCACCCTCGACGACACCTGCGCCCGCGCCGTCCGCGCCGCGTTCTTCAAAATGTTCGCCGACGGCCTCATTTACCGCGGCAAGCGACTCGTCAACTGGGACACCCACCTTCAAACGGCCGTCGCCGACGACGAAGTGTACCACGAAAAGGTCAAGGGCCACCTCTGGCACGTGCGGTACCCCGTGAAGGGTGCGCGGGGGCGGTTCGTCACGGTGGCGACGACGCGGCCCGAGACGATGCTGGGCGACACGGCCGTCGCCGTCCACCCGGACGACCCGCGCTACAAGGACCTCGTCGGCCGGACCGTCATCCTGCCGCTCCTCGGACGCGAGATTCCCGTCATCGCCGACGGGAAACTCGTGGACCCGACGTTCGGGTCCGGGTGCGTCAAGGTCACGCCCGCCCACGACCCGAACGACTACGAGACGGGCCTGAGGCACGGCCTGGAGATGATCAACATCCTGACGCCCGACGGGCACATCAACTCGAGCGGCGGCCCGTATGCCGGAATGGGCCGCTACGAGGCGCGCGAGAAGGTTGTGGCGGACCTCGAAGCGCAGGGACTGGTGGAGAAGGTCGAGGACTACGAGACGGACATCGGCCACTCCGACCGCTCCAAGACGCCCATCGAGCCGTACCTCTCGGACCAGTGGTTCGTGCGAATGGCGGATTTGGCGGAGGCGGCGATGAAGGCCGTCGAGCCCAAGGACGGCAGCGAGCCGCACGTCAAGTTCCACCCCGAGCGCTACGCGCAAGGCTATCTCGATTGGCTCTCGCAGAAGCGCGACTGGTGCATCAGCCGGCAACTCTGGTGGGGCCACCGCATTCCGATCTGGAGTTGCCCGGCGTGCACGCAGAAGAACCTCGAGAAGGCGTTCGGCGGGCGCGACGGCATCGCCTGGCGCGCGGACGAGACGCGCGGCGGTTTTCTGGTTTGCGCGCGGGAGGAGGACTTGGCGGCGGACGCGATTCCAGGCCACCTCCTCGCGCAGGACCCCGACGTCCTCGACACCTGGTTCTCGTCGGCGCTGTGGCCGTTCTCGACCCTCGGCTGGCCGGAGGAGGAGAAGAAGGAGGCGTCGGACCTGAAGGCGTTCTATCCGACGGACGTCCTGGTGACCGCGCGCGAGATCATCACTCTCTGGGTCGCCCGGATGGTGATGATGGGCCTCTACTGCCGCGGCGAAGTCCCGTTCAGGGATGTCTATATCCATGCGATGATCCAGGACGGCGAAGGCCGGCCGATGAAAAAGTCGCTGGGCAACGGCGTGGACCCGCTCGACATCGTCGCGACGCACGGCGCCGACGCCCTCCGCTTCACCCTTGCCTACATGACGACCGAGACGCAGGACGTCCGCCTGCCGGTCCAGAAGGACGCAGCCACCGGCCGCAACACCAGCCCCAAGTTCGACATGGGCCGAAACTTCTGCAACAAACTCTGGAACGCCGTCCGCTTCGCCCTCATGAACCTCGAAGGCGCTACCGACGCGGAATTTGACAGGGCGGTCGCGGCGGCCTGTGCGCAGTACCCGCCGAGCGGGGTTCCTGGGAGGCCACTGGTCCAGTTGGCACTTCAGTTGCCCGACCGGTGGATACTGTCGCGCAGCGAAAAAATACTTCACAAAGTGGAGCAGGAACTGGAGTCTTTTCATTTTCAAGGAGGCTTATTCCTCCTCTATGAGTTTTTCTGGGGGGATTTCTGCGACTGGTACCTGGAAGCGATTAAGCCGCGGCTGTCCGACCCAACCACCAAAGTGATTCCCGCGCGTGTGATGGCCTTTGTGCTCGATCGCGCCCTACGAATGTTGCATCCCTATATGCCTTTTGTGACGGAGGCGGCATGGGAAGGTCTCAGCGCAGCCCTGCCAGACAGAAGCCTGCCAGGACTTGCAGTTCTGCCGCCTAGCAAGCGCCTCATTGTGGCCGAATGGCCGCGCCGCGAGTTTCGTCTGGAGGGCGAGGGTTCGGAGTTGATTCGACAATTAGCAAACGCCGTGAAAGTTGACATTGGCCCCCAGATTGTTAAGCCCCCGCACTCCGCCTCGGATGTGCAGGGCGAATGTGAAGTCTATGTGCCGCTCGAAGGTCTGATTGACTTCGAAGCGGAGCGGAAGCGCCTCGAGGACCGCATCGGTAAAGAGCGGGCGTTCCTCGGGGGGATCGAAAAGAAACTCGCCAACGAAAAGTTTGTCGAACGCGCCCCGGCCGAGGTTGTTGAGCGCGAACGGGCGCGGGCCGACGAGGTCCGGGCGACCATCGCGGCGCTCGAAAAGAATCTCGCCGATTTGGCGTGAACTGCGATGATTAGCCGCGATCCCGCCAGGGGAGCGCGCTCCCCTTCCGCCGTCGCCCCGGGCGCGCCGGGGCTATGGCGGACAAGTTGGGTTGCGGCTAAACGTTGACGGCGGGCGAGCGTCGTCGTTTGCCCCCTTGCCTCCGCCGATTCACGGTGTAGAATGTCCGGGGAGTCGGAGGCTCGGCCATGGAAGTCCGCGTCGAACTCGTGCGCATCATGATCAACGAGGCGGGGGACCACCAGGTCATCGTCCTGAAGGAAGTGGGCGGCGAGCGGGCGTTCCCGATCGTCATTGGGTTTTTCGAGGCGGCGGCGATAGACCGGCGCTTGAAGGGCCTTCGGCTCCCCCGGCCGCTGACGCACGACCTCCTGGGGGGCGTCATCGAGGCGCTCGGCGGCCGCTTGGCGAAGGTCGTCGTCACCGACCTCCGGGACCACACCTTCTACGCGAACCTCGTCATCGATCGCAATGGCGACGAGGTCCGGGTGGACGCCCGGCCTTCGGACGCCATCGCGCTCGGCATCGCGAACGATACGCCCATCTTTATCGAGGACCATGTGCTCAACGAAGTGGCGGGCCCGTCGGGCGGGGCCTCCGAACCGGACCTCTAGCGCGCGGCGTCTTGGGTTCCGGCGGCCCGCCGCCGGCGGGCGGGAGATTGGATTGAAGCGAATCGGCCTCGCCATCGGTCTGGCGGTTCTCGCGATGGGCGCTTCGGCGCCGGGCCAGACCGAGGCCGAACGCGTCATCGTTCTGGCGTCCGAAAGCGTTCCCGAAGGCGTCGCTGTCGCGCGCCACTACATGGCGGCGCGCGGCATCCCCGCCGCGAACCTCTGCGTTGTGCGCGCCCCGGCCGCGGAGGAAATCTCCCGCGACCAGTTCGACGAGACGATCTGGAAGCCCCTGCGGGCCTTTCTGGCGGAGTGGGAAGGGCGGTTCGACGTCGCCCTCGCGGACGCGACGCTGGCCCTCAGCCTCGGCGAGCGGCGCGCCAAGTACCTCGTGCCGGTCTTCGGCGTCCCCATCAAGGTCACCGGCTACGAGGACGTGAAGACGATGTACCTGTCGAAGGCGGCGGCGGTGGATTCGGAACTCGCGCTTTTGCCGTCGGGCGGGCATCCACTGGTGGGAAGCCTCGTGAATCCGTATTTCGGGGCGGACGCGCCGTTCGGCCCGCCCCTGGACGGCGGGATGATTCTCGTCTCGCGTCTGGACGGCCCGAGCGCCGCCATCGCACGGCGCCTCGTCGACGACGCTCTCTGGGCCGAACAGGGCGGCCTCAAAGGTCGCGCCTATGTCGATACCCGTGGCATCACGACGGGCGGCTACGCCGTGGGCGACCGGTGGCTCCTTCGCGCCGCGTCGTCGCTCGAGCGCGCGGGATTCGCGACCGAGGTGGACACGCGCCCGGAGATTCTGCCCCTCGCGCACCCGATGCCCGACGCCGCCGTCTATCTCGGTTGGTACCACGAGTCGGCCGCGGGGCCGATGACCAAGCTCGACTTCCGTTTCAATCGCGGCGCGATCGCCTACCATCTCCAGAGTTTCACGGGCGCCGCCATCCGCGACCCGAAGAACCATTGGGTCGGGCCCCTGCTGGTGCACGGGGCGTGCGTCACCGCAGGGGCGGTCTATGAACCGTTCCTCACCGGAACGCCGAGCGTGGACATCCTCATGGACCGGCTCCTCAAGGGTTACTCGTGGGGCGAGGCGGCCTGGATGGCTCAGCCGCTCGTCTCCTGGCAGATGTGTTTCATCGGCGACCCGCTCTATCGTCCGTTCGCGCCTCGAAAATGATTTGGCCGCGCCGTTACAATGTTTAGCCGCGAGCCGAAGGCGAGCGCGCTCCCCTTCGGGTCGCGGCTAAATGTTAGCGGACCCTGTCGCTTTTTTTCAAAACGCGGGCGGTCGTGCCTCGTACTTATTGATGGAAGGTTCTTCTGGGGGGCGGACGATGCGCGCGATACTCCTGGCGTTTCCTCTGGTTGCTGTTTTCCTCGTTTCCACTCCTGCGACGGCGGTCCTCAGCGAGCCAGCGGTCGCCGACGAGCACGGCGGCCGTATTTTGACGCCGGTTGAGGCGATTCAGGAAATCCTCAAGAGCGTCGGCGCCGACAAGGACCCCGCGGCGCCCGTCGTGAAGGACACGATCACCCCCGAGGTCCTGGTGTACCTCAGCCGTCACTTCGCCACGATGGACCCGAGCGACGCGCAGTATGTGATGCAGCACGTCGCCAAGCAGAAATGCGCCGGGGCGCGCGAAGGGGTGCTGGCGTTCTTGGCAAAGCACGGCGCGGCGGAAGCGGCGGCGAAGGCGATTGCCTTCATCGGCCGACCGGCGGACGCGGTGGTCCTCGCAGAAGCGATCAGGCCGCGCGGACACTGGGGCTTGGGCGGGGCGGAGAAGGAATCGCTCGAGGTCCTTGCGGGCGCCGACCCGGCCGTCTGGCGCGAGGTGGCTCGCGTCGGCTGCGCGGACGTGCGGGCGCTTGCTGCGGAGCATCTGGCCGCCAGCGCCGAGGTGAAGGGCGACGAACTGGTGGCCCTTTATACGGCCGGTCCGGAGGTTGTGCGCAGGGCGCTGATTTGGGCGTTCGCCGCCAAGGGCCGGCCGGAGGCGTTCGAGGTGCTGCTCCTGGCGGTGCAGGATCGCCCATTCAGCGATGCGGACATGGCGTGGGACTGTCTGAAAAAGATGCCGATCTCGGATACCCAGCGGCAGGAGGCGAGCGAAGCCGCCTCGCGCCTGCATGGCATGGCGGAGAGGGATCAACACCTGGCAGCCGCCCGGCTGGCCGCCCTCGCGGGCGAGGCGCGCGGATTCGACTGGGCGATCGATTGCCTTCGAGAGTTCGCCGAGAGCGGCGAGCCGAGGC
>JAPLMM010000202.1 GCA_026387035.1 Planctomycetota bacterium | reverse complement strand
TTATCCTGCTGGCGATCGTGGGAGTCGTGGCCGTTGCGGACCCCGGCGTCCTGACGCTGGACAACCTGTCGGCCGTCTTCCTGGCCCTTTCGTTCCAGGCGATCGTGGGTATCGGCATGACGAACCTCCTGGTGTCCGGCGGGTTCGACCTCTCGGTCGGGTCCACGGTGGGCCTGACCGGCGCGGTCACCGCCCTGGCCCTGGTGAGCGGCGTTCCCGTGCCTGCGGCGCTCCTTATCGGCCTTGCGCTTGGGGCGGCCATCGGCTTGGCGAACGGCCTCATCATCGCCAAGATCGGCATCAACCCGTTCATCACGACGCTGGGCATGATGGGCATCGTGCGGGGGCTGCTGGAGGTCATCACGAAGGGCCAGAACATCTACGGCTTGCCGGACGCCTTCAAGTGGATCGGCCAGGGAAAGTTGCTGGGCATCCAGCACCCGATTCTTATCTGCCTTGCCTTGGTGGTGCTGGGGGACCTGGCGCTGCGCAAGTTCCGCTTCTTCCGCCAGAACTATTACATCGGCGGCAGCGAGAAGGCCGCGGTCCTCTCGGGCATCAACGTGGACCGCATGAAAATCTTTAACTACGTCCTGACGGGCCTCCTGGCGGCCGTGGCCGGCGTCCTCATGGCGGCGCGGTTCGGCAGCGTCTCGGTCACCATGGGCAAAAACCTGGAACTCCAGGTGATCACCGCCGTCATCATCGGCGGGGCGAGCCTCCAGGGCGGCGAGGGCACCGTCCTCGGGGCCCTCCTGGGATGCATCCTCATGTCGCTCATCGTCAGCGCGATGACCCTCTTCAACGTGGACATCTACTGGAACACGCTGATCATCGGCGCGACGCTCCTCGTGGCCGTCCTGATCGACACGCTGAGCAAGAGGAAGCGCAGCATGGCCTGAACGGCCCCGCCGCCCGGGAACCGGAGGAGTGAACGATGGCGGAAACTGGCGGGAGTGGCCGAATGACCCCCCAGGAACGTTTTCTGGCGCTGATGCGTTTCGAGCCGGTTGATCGGATGCCGCTCTGGGAGAATGCGCCGTGGCGGTCGGCTTTGCGCCGCTGGCAGCGCGAGGAATTGGGGGCGGAGAACCAGCCGCCGGCCTATGCCGAATGCGAGAACAAGGTGCAGTGCGGCGTGGACCTGTGGATGCGTCCGCGGTACGCGTGCCAGGTCGTTTCGGACGATGGCAAGTTCGTCACGCATCTGACGGAGTTCGGCGTGCTCCAACGTGTGCCGAAATCCCCCGACGAGATGTCCATGCCGGAGCATATCGAGTATCCGGTGAAGAGCCGCCGGGATTGGGAGGAACTCCGAAAGCGTTTCGCGCCCGGTGACGGGGGACGCTGGCCCGCCGACTGGCCACAGCGTTGCGCCCGCTGGCGAGAGGAAGGCCCGGTCCTTGTCTTCCAGGCCCACCGTGCGCCCGGTCTCTTCGGGTTTGTTCGGGAACTTATGGGCTTCGAGCGCACCCTGTACGCCTTCTACGACGAGCCGGATCTCGTACACGACATGATGGACGTGCAGACCGACTTGGTCCTGAGTCTGCTTCCGAAGGTCGTGGCAGAATCGCCATTGACCAGTCTCTATTTCTGGGAAGACATGTGCTATCGGGGCGGACCGCTCATCTCTCCGGCCATGTTCCGCCAGTTTATGCTGCCGCGATACAGGCGGATCACCGACCTCGTGCGGTCCCTTGGCATTGACGTCGTTTTCGTGGATAGCGATGGGGATGTCTCGGAACTGATACCTCTGTGGCTGGAAGCGGGTATCAACGGGGTGTACCCCATGGAGGTGGCCGCCGGCATGGACGTCGTCAAACTGCGGGCCCAGTATGGGCGCGACCTTCTCATGACCGGCGGCATCGACAAGCGCGTCCTGGCGAGGGACCGCGAGGCCATTGATGCCGAACTGGAGGCAAAAGTCCCGCTTGCGGAAAAGGGCGGTTACATACCCCATGTCGATCACGCCATCCCGCACGACGTGCCCTACGCGAACTTCCTGTATTACTGGGAGAAGAAGAAAGAACTGCTGGGTATCCGGGAGCCGGTATGAACGAAAGGCTTTCGCGACTGCTCGATTTCCTCGAGGACACGCTGGACGCGGAGCGGCGGGCGGCTGCCCCGCCGCCCAGGAACCGGAGGAGGATGCCATGAAACACCTCACCCTTATCGTGCTTGTTTCGGCCGCGATGGCGGCCGGGACCGCGGGCTACGCCGCCGAGACTACGGAGCCGGCGCCAGCCCCATGCACGGTAGTCCTTCTTTCGAACCCCACGCTCGCCGAGGGATTGGCCGCCAAGGAGATCCGACGTTACGTGTACCTCCGCACGGGCGTGCTGCTGCCGATCCTCGTTACGGCGGACAACAAGTTTCCCCCCGACGGGGACCTTATCGCCGTAACCAGCGGCGTCCGGGCAACATATGAAGCCCAGCGCAAGGCCTTCAAGCCGGGCCGTTACCGGCTCACGGTCCTGCGCGACGGCCCGCGCCGCATCCTCTCGCTCGTCGGCGAGGACGAGACCGGCACCCTCTACGCCGCCTACCGCTTCGCCGAGCACCTCGGCGTGCGGTTCTACCTGGAAGGCGACGTTGTGCCCGACGCGAAGATTCCCTTCGCCCTGCCCGACCTCAACGAAACCGGCAGGCCCCTCTTCGACACACGCGGCATCCAGCCGTTCCACGATTTCCCCGAGGGGCCCGACTGGTGGAACCTCGACGATTACAAGGCCTATATCTCGCAACTCCCGAAACTCAGGATGAACTTCTTCGGCCTGCACACCTACCCTGAGGGCCACCCGAACGCCGAGCCCGCGGTCTGGATCGGCCTCGCGCAAGACATCGGCGATGGGACAAAGGTCAGGTTCTCGTACCCCGCGAGTTGGCAGAATACCCTGAGGGGCAACTGGGGCTACAGGACGAAGAAGACCAGCGAGTTCTCGTTCGGCGCGGCCGACCTCTTCGACCGCGACGATTTCGGCGCCGACGTGATGCGAGGCTTCTGCCCGCAGCCACAGACCCCCGAGGCATCCAGCGACCTCTTCGACCGCTCCGGCGCGATGCTGGCCGAGGCCTTCAAACACGCCCGCCGCCTGGGCGTCAAGACATGCGTCGGGACCGAGACCCCGCTCACCATCCCGAAAGCCGTGCAGGAGCGCCTCAAGGCCCTCGGCAAGGACCCCAAGGACAAGGCCGTCGTCCAGGAACTCTACGAGGGGATTTTCAAGCGTCTCGCGCAAACCGGTCCGCCGGACTACTACTGGTTCTGGACGCCCGAGGGATGGACCTGGGGCAGCGTCAAGGAGGAGCAGGTGCAGGCAACGCAGGCGGACCTCGCGGCCGCGATCGCCGCGGCAAAGAAGGTCAAGGCGCCCTTCACGCTGGCCACGTGCGGCTGGGTCCTCGGCCCGCAGAACGACCGGGCCCTGTTCGACCGGACGCTTCCCAAAGACATGCCTATGAGTTGCATCAACCGGCAGGTCGGCAAGGCGCCCGTCGAGCCGGGCTTCGCGGAGGTCAAAGGCCGCCCCAAGTGGGCCATCCCGTGGATGGAGGACGACCCGAACCTCTGCTCCGTCCAACTCTGGGCCGGCCGCATGAGAAGAGACGCCGCCGACGCCCTGAAGTACGGCTGCACGGGCCTCCTGGGCATCCACTGGCGGACGCGCGTGCTGGGCCCGAACGTCTCGGCCCTCGCCCAGGCGGCGTGGGACCAGAGCGCCTGGAACAAGCCGGGCGCCGCGCTTGCCGCAACGACGCCCGAACCGAAGGAA
>JAPLMM010000201.1 GCA_026387035.1 Planctomycetota bacterium | reverse complement strand
CCCACTCCGCGCCGCGCTCCAGCAGGATCGTCGTGTCCGGCGCGGTCGTCTCGGGCACGGCGTGGCCGAGCACCGTGACGAAGACGCGGCCCTTGCCGAAGGGCACCGTCCACGCCATCGGTTCATGCATCTCCGTGCCGGCCTTCTGCTTGTCGTTGTCTTTGACGGAGAAGGCGGTGCACAGGATGTGCATGTCCTTGGCCGGGCCGCGCAGACTTCCGTACAACTCGTCGCTCGTGTGCTGCCACTTCTCCGGCAGGCCCTTCATGATGGGATGGTCCTTGTCGCGGACGATGACCTCGAACGGGTGGGCAGACCCGTGCGAGCCGCCGGCGCCCTCGCCTTTCGCGCGGCGGACCTCTTTGCCGCTGTCATCCAGCGCGAGGCCCTCGCCGAACTCGGCGGGTTTCCACCCCATGCCGATCATCTGGTTGTAGGCATCCCATTCCTTGAACGCGGCCACGGCAAAGTGATACGAGAGGACCACCTGGTACTTGGAGAAGTCGGGTTTGAACTTCTCCCACGCGGTCTTGTTGGCGGCCTTGGCGGCGTCATCGGTGTCCTTGGCGAGGGCCGCCGGCGACGTCAGGACGTCCACGGTGAACTTGCCGGTCTTCTCGAGCATCGCCTTGATGGGCGGCGTGGTCGCCTTCCAGTCGTGGACATTCTGGCCATCGATGATGAGGACGCCGATCTTCTCGGCAGCCGAGGCCGGCGCCGGCGAGGCGAACGCCGCAAGCAGACCCACAACAGCCGCAAGGAGGAACCACCGATAGGCTCTAGTCATGGTCAGGCATCCTTTCAAAAGGGTTCAAAGTCGAACGGCCCACAGGGCCTTTCCGCAAGGTGCAAGACTAACCCGTCGGGCAGCGGAATCAAGTGTTTTTCGCACCGGGTCACAGGCTTGACACTCCAGTGGAGTGGCCTGACAATGAGCGGATTCATGGGACGCATCCGGGGAACCTCGATGGGCGAACGTCGCAAAGACAAACGGCGCAGGGAAAAAGCGGATGCCGCGACGAAGGCCCAACGGAAGCCCCTGCACGTCTCGACGGCGGCGCGGCCGTTCCTCCTGGCCATTCTCTCGGCCCTCCTGCTGACCCTCGCGTTTCCGCCGACCGAGATTTCGTGGCTGGCGTACCTGGCACCGGTGCCCTTGCTGGTGATGGCGGTGGCGACGGCCCCGCGCCGGCACGTCTTCTGGGCGTCCTGGCTGGGCGGCCTCGTGTTCTTCGGCTGGAACATGTGGTGGATTTGGCCGATCAGCCTCCCCGGCACCGCCGCCGGATGGGCGGTCCTGGCGGCGTACCTGGGTTTGTACTGGGCGGTTTTTTCGTGGTTTTTGAGGCGATTTGAGGAGATTTCGCCGATTCCGCTGACTTTTGCGGCCCCCGTCCTTTGGGTCGGTCTGGAGTATGTGCGCGGCTGGTTGCTCTCGGGTCTTCCTTGGCTTTACGTCGGCCACACGCAGTACGAGAATCTCGTGCTGGTGCAGACGGCCGACGCGCTCGGCGCCTACGGGCCGAGTTTCCTGGCCTTGATGACGGCGGGGCTGGCGGCCGATTGTCTGACGCGACCTCTTTTCGTCTGCGGTGCCGATGGTGCGAGGCGGCGCTTCGGTCGCGTGCTGCCGGCCATGGCCGTTCTGGTTGCGTGCGCGTGGGCGGCGACGGTGGGTTACGGTGTCTGGCGGCTGGGGCAGAGGACGGCTCGGCCCGGGCCGGTCGTCGCGTCGGTCCAGACGAACATTCCTCAGGAACTCAAGAACGCCGCCCGCCTGGGGAGCCGCGGCGCGGCGGAGGAGGCAGAGGAGCCTGCGCCCGTTCCGCGGGAGGAGGCGGAGAATCTCGCCGATGGTTTTCTCGCGCAGAGTTTCAAGGACCTCCTGGCGTCTCCCTTCGATGTGAACGTGAAGGCGATGGCGGGGCGCCTCGTCGACGATACGCGAAAGGGGCTTCGCGAGGAACTCGTTCGGAGGCTCGTCGAGGGGCGTGTCACGAAAGGCGAAGCAGAGGAATCGGCCCAGACGATCGCCGATGAACTGCGGATGATGCTTTCGCTGGTTCGCCTGACGGGCGAGGCGTTCGCTTCCGCGAGGGCGGCCGGCACGCCGCCCGACCTGGTTGTCTGGCCTGAGACGATGGTCCCGGTTCCGATGAACCCGGGGTTCCTGACGGCCGACCTCGCGGCCCTGCTCCGCTACCGCGGCCTGGTCGCCCACTTCGCTTTTCTCCAGGAGCGCTGCCGCCGATACGGACGACTGATCCGGGAGTTAGGTGCGCTGGGCTCGTCGCCGGTGCTCGTCGGGGCGTCGGGCCTGCGGGTGCTCGGCGTGCAATACCTGGAGGGCGATCGGGTTACGTGCCGCGCGGAGCGCACGAACGAGGCGCTGCTCATCGTGCCCGATTCGCCGGTCGAGACGGTGGCCGGCGAATACGCGAAAGCGCACCTCGTGCCGTTCGGCGAGTACGTTCCTTTCAAGGAGAGTTTGCCTTGGCTTCATGACCGCCTGAACGCCCTCACGCCGTACCGCGGCATGGAGTACAGCCTGACCCCCGGCGCCCACGACCAGGAACCTTTCCGGCTGGCGTTCGAGGGCGCCGAGGAGCGGTTTCAGGTCGCGATTTGCTACGAGGACGCCATGGCGTACCGGGTCAGGGAGATGGTCCGCCTTCGCCAAGGCTACGGCGGACAAGTTCGCCCGCCTGCCGGGGCCGTCCGCAAAGCCGTTGACTTTATCGTCAACATTTCCAACGATGGCTGGTTCGCGGGCAGCGTGGAACTCGACCAGCATCTGAACCTGTGTGTGTTCCGCGCGATTGAGAATCGCGTGCCGGTCGTGCGGTCCGTCAACACGGGCATCAGCGCGCTGATTGCGTCGGACGGCCGGATCGAAGCCGTCGCCCAGGACGCCGAGGGCCGTCGCCGCAGCGTCGAGGGATTCGTTGTCGGCCGGATCGCGTTGGACGATCGGCTCTCGCCCTACACGCGCGTGGGCGACGTGTTTGCCCTGGCGTGCGTGGGCGCCTCGGCCGTCGGAGGCGTCCTGGTTGTTGTCGCGAGTCTGCGCAGCCGAAAGGAGGCGAAGCCGTGAGATGGATTCCGCTTGTCCTCGTTGCCGCGAGCGCTCTTGCCGGGTGCCAGCCCCAGACCCTGCGGGACGGCGGCGCGGTAGCCGGAGAGCCCCTCGACCCTTATGCCGTTCTCCTGGAAGCCATTCATTCCAGCCAGCCGCCGCTTCAGGCGCTCGCGGCCGAAACGTTCCTGGAGGCCGACCGCCAGCCGCCCCGCGCTGAACTTATCCTTCTGGCCGAAACGCCTGATCCGCGGGTCCGGACGACGGGACTGGCGCTCGTGGGGACGACTCGCCGGCAGGAGTTCCTTCGGGTGGCGCAGCAGCAGTACCGCGACCCGCAGGCGGTGGTGCGGGTGTCGTCAGCGTTTGCGATGGCCATGCTCGGCGACACGTCGCGCATCGGCGACCTGCGGGATGGGCTCGCCTCGCCGGACGTCACAGTTCGACGAACGGCCGTCTGGCTGCTCGGCCTGATGGGTAACCGAAGCGCGGTCGGCATGCTGCGGGTGAAGTTGACCGACCCGGACGCGGTGGTGGTGTTGCGGACGGCCGAGGCGCTCCATCGCCTCGGCTCGCCCGACGGGATGGAGATGGTCCGTGCAATGACCGAACACAGCCAGCACTCGGTCCGCGCGTTCGCCACGCGCCTGCTGGGGCAGGCGGGCGAGAAGGCGGACATCCCCCGGCTCGAGCGTCTCTACCAGAGCCGATTCCTGGACGTCAAGTTCGCCGCCATTGGGGCGCTCGCGCAATTGGGCGATTTCAAGCGGATCGGGATGCTCGTGGATTTTCTGGGCTCCGAGGACCAGCAGGCGGGGATCCTGGCCGCCCGGGAACTGGCGGAAACAGGCTATCGGCCGGCCCTCGAGGAACTCGGAGGCCGGCTGAAGAAGGCGGCGGACCCGATGGAACGGGCGACCGTGGCGGCGGCGATGGTCCGGATCCTGTCGGCCCGGGAATCCTGGCGAAGCCGCATCCTCACCGAGAAGAAACCCCCCGCCCTCGGTGCGGACGCCCCGGGAAGGGTTCCGGCGGCCCCCGAGGGGGCCCCAAAGGGGCGCCTCTTGCCTTCGGACAAACGGCCGGCAGAGTCGTAATTACTTTTGGGGACAATTTTTGCTTGACGGCGCCGGGGGGCCAACTAGAATCGTTGAACGCGGTTTCGGGCGGGAGGGTTCTGGACGGACGGCGGGCAAACAATCCGGGCGGGCGCCCCTCATCCGGTGCCTTGTGAAAGGAGTGTACCTTGAGTACGCTGGGGAAGATCCTTACGGTCCTCGTTGTCGTCGTTTCGATCGCGGTGGCGGTTCTGGTGGCCCGCGAGTTCGCCCTGAGCGACAACTGGCACGCGCGCTACCAGGAAGAGGCGAGACTCTTCGGTAAGGCGCTCGAGCAACGGGACTCGGCCATCCAGCAGCGCGACCTTGCGAAGAGCACCGCCGATGCCGACAAAGCCGTTCTCCTGCAGCAGGTCGGAACGTTGACCGACGAACTGGCGCTGCGCAACAACACCATCGCCTCGCTCCGCGAGCAGATCGAGAATCAGGAGAAGCGGCTCCAGGAACTCGCCACGCAGTACGCCGGCATCAAGGATTCCTTCGCCAAACTGATGGAGGAGCGAGACGGGTGGCGTTTGGAGCGCGACGACGCGAGGAAAGAGGCGGACACGCTCCGGCAAATGTACACGGAACTTGAAGGCAAGTGGCGCGTTCTGCTCGCCCAGTTTGCGGACTCCAAGGAGAACCTGCGGCAGTCCGATGAGCAGAACAAGACGCTCAAGGGCAAGATCGCGTGGGCGACCCAGCAGTACAATATCGCGAATTGGCCTCCGGAAGCCGCCCCGCTGCCGCCCAGTGAGAAACTCGAAGGCCTCGTCACGGACGTGAATCTCGCGGCCGGGGTCGTCCAGATCAGCCTCGGGTCGGATGACGGGGTGGTCAAGGGGATGAAGTTCTACGTCTATGACAAGGCGCACGACAAGTACTTGGCCACGCTGACGGTTGACAAGGTTGCCCACGATAGCGCCGCCGGGCAACTGAGCATTATCCGCGGTACCGTGGAGAAGGAAAGCCATGTCACGAATCGCTTCGTCGAGTAGTGCCAGCGGGGTCCGCGTTGCCGCGCAGCCCCTCAGCAACGTTTACACGGTGCTGTTGCTGCTGGGGGCGCTTGCCCTCGTCACGGCGCTCGTGATGACTTGTATCACGCTCCAGGGCCGTTACGGCTCGATCCTGCCTTTGGGATCGGCGGGCGAGCAGAGTCGGCGCGACCTGGAGGACGCGAAGAGCAAACAGGCGGCGGCGGGGGGGGAACTGGACCAGATGCAGAAGGCGCTCGAACAATGGCCGCAGGGAACTGCGGGCGGCGCCCCGGCCCCCGCCGGCGAACCGGCTCCCGTTGAGGAACCGGCGCCGGCTCCCGCCAGCCCGTAAAACGCCCGTCGGCCGAGGTCGGTACCGGAAGATGCAATCGCCATTTCGGGGACTGTCATGATCTTCGACCGTCTCATCGGTCTGTTCTCCTACGACATCGGCATCGACCTGGGCACCGCCACGACCCTCGTGTACGTCCGCGGCCAGGGGATCGTTCTGTGCGAACCTTCCGTCGTCGCCGTGCACAGAGACACCGGCAAGGTGATGCTCGACGGCATGGCGGTCGGGGAGATGGCCAAAAGGATGCTCGGCAAGGCGCCTCCCTCCATCCAGGCGATCCGCCCGCTGCGTGACGGCGTCATCGCCGATTTCGACATCACCGAGGCGATGCTCAGTTATTTCATCCGCCGCGTTCACGGCCGGCGGAGACTCATCCGCCCGCGGGTCGTCATCGCCATCCCCTCTGGGATCACGGCCGTCGAGAAACGGGCGGTCCTTTCCAGCGCCCATCGCGCCGGCGCCCGGAAGGTCTATCTCATCCAGGAACCGATGGCGGCCGCGATCGGCGCCGGCCTCCCCATCGAGGAGCCGACCGCCAGCATGGTGGTGGACGTCGGCGGCGGGACGACTGAAGTCGCCGTCATCAGCCTGGCGGACATCGTCTGCTCCGAATCGATCCGCGTCGCCGGCGACGACCTCGACGCCGCCATCATCGAATACATGAAGCGGACCTACAGCCTCCTGATCGGCGAACAGACGGCCGAACGCATCAAGATCGCGATCGGCAGCGCCTGCCCCGTCGGCGAGGAGAGCGAGATGGAAGTCGGCGGACGGGACCTCATCGCCGGGCTTCCCCGCACCACCGTCGTCACGAGCCAGGAAATTCGCGAAGCCCTTGCCGAGCCCATCCAGGCCATGATCGAAACCATCAAGCGCACCCTCGAACGCACCGAGCCGGAACTCTCCGCCGACCTCGTCCATAACGGCATCTGCCTGTGCGGCGGCGGGGCGCTTCTGAGGGGGCTCGACGTTGTCATGTCCCAGGCCACGGGGCTCAAGGTCCGCGTGGCCGACGATCCCATGACCGTCGTCGCCCGCGGGACCGGCATTTTTCTGGATCACCTGAAACGATGGCGTGCCACCAGCGCCATCGAAACCAGCGACGAAGAACTGTAACGGCCCGGGGACGGGGGCCGGACCCCTTTAGGTTTCCCGGGCCGCGGCGTGCGCCGCACCGGTTGACGGAGCCGGACTCGCCATGGTACGCAGACCTCGCAGGCCGAGCCGCCTTCCGATGGCGCGCGAAACGCGCCGCCGGATCGTCATGACCTCGCTTGTTGTCGCCGCCGGCGCGTTGCTTTTTCTCCCCGCCTCCGTCACCGGCCGCGTCCGCGTCTGGGCCGGACCGGTCTTTTCGCCCTTCCAGGACCTGACGGAAGGCTGGGCCCTCGACCTCGCGCAGCAGATCCACGGACCGGGTCGGCAAGGACCGACGGTCGAGCAGGACATGGCAGCGCTAGTGGCCCGGATCGAGGCCCTCCAGGACGCCCTCGCTCAGGCGGGGGCCCGTCTCGGCGAATACGAGCGGCGACTGAAAGACCTTTCGCAGATCCGCCAGGGGCTTGACGGCTTGCCGTGCCGACTGATTCCGGCCCGTCTGATCGCGCCGGAGGTGGCCGGCGGTCGCGCCGGCGCCCGCCTGGCCGAAGGAACCGAAAGCGGCGTCCGCAAGGGCAGCGCGGTCATCGCCCGTGGGCTCGACCGGGGCGCGGCACTCGGCCTGGAGCGAGGGGATGCGGTCCTTACCGCCGCCGGGCTCGTCGGCATCGTCGACGAGGTCGGACCCCTGACAAGCACGGTGCGGCTCATCACGGACCCGCAGACCCGACTGATGGTTCAGGTCGTGATGCGCCGCGACGGGAACTGGCGCGCCGGGCCGACGGGCCTGGCCAACGGCATGGAGGACGGGACGGCCGTGTGCCTGATAGGCATTCCGCGTACGGCCGACGTGGCCGTCGGCGATTTCGTCGTGACCAACCCGTCGCCGGAGTCGCCTCTGCCGGCGTACCTGATCGTCGGACGCATTGTGCGGTGCGAACTGAAGCCGGCCGGACCGTTTTACGATATTCAGATTGAGCCGCGCGTCGCCCTAAGCGAGGCCTTCGAGGTTTTCGTCCTGGCTCCGGCGGAACCCCCGAAGCCGTAGGCGAGCACGGCGGGGGACATTGGTTTTTCTTGCCCGGCTGCGCGTCGGCCGGGGCGTATCCCAGTTTGGAGTCGCCGGTGCGCTGGGTCGTCATCGCCATTCTGGCCTACATTGGCATCGTCCTGGAGGCGCTTTTCTTCCGCCCGGGCCTGCTGGCGATCCGGATTGACGGCCAGTGGATTCGGCCCGATCTGCTCCTTATTCTGGGCCTGTTTCTGGCCCTGCATCTGGAATCCCACGAGGTCTTTGTCGTCGGCTGGTGTTTCGGACTGGCGTCGGACCTGGTGAGCGTGGCGGGCCGGCTCGGTGTCGGCGCCCTCCTGTTTTGCCTCGTCCTTTACCTCATCAGTCTCCTTCGCAAGGGTGTCTTCGGGACCCGCGTCCTGGCTCAGTTTCTCCTCTGCCTCGGCACCGTCTTTCTGGTCCACGGGGTCTGGTACGTCGCCACGCGGTACTTCGAGGCGGCCCCGCTCCGGATCGGGCCATCCGCCGAGCAGGCAGGCCTGGAGGCCCTCTATTCGGCATTTCTCGCGCCGTACCTTTTCTGGCTCTTCGCGATGCTCCGGGGGCCCCTGCGCATCCCCGTCGGCGCGCCGGAGTAAGCGGCCGTCCGCCCCCGTCTATTCTCTCCGTCCGGCAAGGCCTGCCTTGATTTTGCGCTCCTCGTAGCATAGGATGTGCCGGTCGGCGCCTCGGCCTGCGGGTCTTGCCTCATGTATGCGATACGTCTGAAATCCGTTCTCGCGGTTCTCGCCATCGGCGCTGCCGTCCTCCTCGTCTTCCTTCTGCGCCTTCAGGTCTTTCAGGAGACGCGCTACCGCCAGGAGGCGGCCGAACGGCTCAAACGACCGCCGGGCTTTCACCCGACGATTCGCGGCACGATCTACGACCGCAACGGCGTTCCCCTTGCCCAGGACACCGGCGCCTTCGACGTGGCCATCTATTTCCCGTTCATCGAACTGAGCGACGAGTTTGTGGCCGATACGGCCCGGCGGCTGGGCGTCGCCGAGGCCGATGTCCGCCTTCGCGTCCAGCGCATGTGGCAGGAACTGGCGCGCCTGACCAACGTCCCGCCCGAGGAACTCGCCCGGCGCGCCGACATCATCCGCCAGCGCGTCCGGGTCATCCGCGAGACCGTCGCCGAACGCCACGGACGCCGCATCCCCGTCCGCGAAGAAACCTACGGCCCGCGCACCAGCATCCCCCATCCGATCGTCCACGACGTGGACCTCAATGCGGTCGGGGTCATCGGTTCGCAGCCCGACCGGTTCCCCGGGCTCGTTCTCGTGCCGACCTCGAAACGCGAGTATCCCTACGGCGCCGTCGCGCCGCACGTCGTCGGCTGGCTCGGCGAGGTTACCCAGGAGGAACTGGACGGCGCTGTCAATGCCGACTATCCGCCCGGACATCTGAAGCGCTACTGGCCCGGCGATGAGGTCGGACGCAGCGGCGTCGAAGCCCTTGCCGAAAGCATTTTGCGCGGGTCGCGCGGCGTCTATCGCAAGGGCATCGACGGGAACTTCCTGGAAGACATCCCGCCTGTGCCCGGCGGCGACGTCCACCTCTCGCTCGACATCGCCCTTCAGGCCGACGTCGAAGCGATTCTCGACCGCGGGCCGCCCGACGCGCCACGCCGTCGCGTCGTCGGCGCCGTCGTCGTCCTCGATTGCCGCACCGGCGATTGTCTGGTCCTTGCGACCTCGCCGCGGTACGACGTCCGGCTCGTCGAGGCGGACTACCCGGATCTCCTGCGCGACCCCGCCGGACCGCTCCTTAACCGGGCGGCGGCGGGCCAGTATCCCCTGGGGTCCGTCTTCAAGGCCGTCACCTCCACCGCCGCACTGCACGAAGGCGTCCTCACCCCACAGACCATCCTCGTGTGCGAGGGGATCCTCGATCGCGATCACCCCGAACGCTTCCGCTGCCACATCTACCCCAGCGGCCACGGCGCGATTGAACTGAGAACCGCCATCAAGAAGTCCTGCAATGTCTTCTTCTATCAAGTGGGAATGCTTCTCGGCCGACAGGCGGGGGGCGGCAGAGACCTCGCGCTGGCGCGCGACCGGCTCATCCAGTGGGCCGGGCGGATGGGTCTCGGCCATCCTACCGGAATCGGACTGCCCGGCGAGGCGAGCGGTTCCGTCCGGGTCGGCGACGTGCGGAATCTCGCCGTCGGCCAAGGGGAACTGCTCGTGACGCCCCTCCAGGTCGCGCAGGTTTACGGCCTCGTCGCCAGCGACGGCCGGATGCCCCCGCTTCGCCTGGTCCGGGAACTGGCCCCCCCCGCCGACGCTGCACGCCCGGGCTTGAACCTGAATCCCAAGTACATGGCGGTTATCCGCGACGCCTTCGATGCGGTTGTCAACGAAGAGGGAGGCACCGGCTACGGCCGCGCGAATCTCCCGGACATCCGCATCGCCGGCAAGACCGGCACGGCCCAGGCCGGCCGCGGCGCGGACCACGCGTGGTTCGCCGGTTTCGCCCCCGCCCAGAACCCGAAGATCGCATTCGCGGTGATCGTCGAGCACGGCGGCCACGGTGGCGAAATCGCCGGGCCCATCGCCCGCGAGATCGTCAAGGCCTGCAAAACCTATGGATACCTGGACGACCGGCCGGTCGCTCCAGGACCCGAGCCCGTGCCGCCATCGCCGCCGAAAGACCCGCCGCCGAAAGCCGTCGGCTGAGCGGCAAGCGGTGCACGCCGGTCAGGTCCGATCCAGAAGCGCGAACAGTTCCCGGACGGTTCGGCCGGTCACGGGGTCGCGGGCGTCCGGGGCGATTTCGGCCAGGGGCTCCAGGACGAACCGCCGCTCGCGCATCCGCGGGTGCGGAATCACGAGCGTGCCGGTTTCGAACATTGTGTCGCCGCAGAGAAGAATGTCGAGGTCGATCTCCCGCGGTCCCCATCGCGGGCCCGGTCTTCGGCCGAGAGCGCGTTCGACGCGCTTCAGTTCCTCCAGGAGCGTTTCGGGCGCGAGATCGGTTTCAATCTCGGCGGCG
>JAPLMM010000200.1 GCA_026387035.1 Planctomycetota bacterium | reverse complement strand
GCTGCCCCGAGATGGTCCTGGACATCAAGGACGCCGGCGATGGTGGCCCATACCTTCTCGTTGGAAAGCAACCTCGCCGCAAGTCCTTCTTCGTCGCGGAGAACTCGGCCAACGGCCGCGTGAACGACGTTCGCGCCTCGTGGGCGGAAATCGGCGACGGATACGCCGGACGCTGGATCGAGGACGGCTACGAGTACCTGTTCACGTTCAATCTTCCAGACAAGCCCCGGAAGAGGTGAAAGCGGCGCGCGTCACTGACGCGAGGGGGAGAGTTGCTGAGGTAGATCCTCGCGTGCGACGCTGCGCGGGGGGCTACGAGCCGATGAAACGCCGTCGATTTACCAGGCCGCCCCCTGACCGGATTTTCCTGTCTGCCTCTGGCCGCCCGACCACCTGCCACGTCCTGCCGATTTCCGCGCCCCGTAGCGCCGGCGGATGGCTTGCCAAGGCGAAGTTCGACGCGTATGTGCCAGGGGCAAGAGCCCGGCTTCGTCCCGAAAGGTCGGGACTACGCCGCGGCAGTCTTCGTTCACCGCAAGCGGCGAACGAAGACTGGTGGAGCCGAGGGGATTTGAACCCCTGACCTGCTGATTGCGAACCAGCCGCTCTCCCAGCTGAGCTACGGCCCCACGCAAGCGGACTGGATTATAACCGTCGGCCGAGGCAAATCAAGGGCCTGGAAAGGGTTTGAAAACCTTTTCCGGCGATTCGCCCGCGCGGCCGGCGGGGGATGAAAGCCGTTGAGTCGGCGCGGCGGGGCGATTATGATGAAGGCCGCTTCTTCGTGCGGGAGTGGCGGAACTGGCAGACGCGCAAGGTTTAGGTCCTTGTGCCCTTCGGGGCCTGGGGGTTCGACTCCCCCCTCCCGCACCAAAGATAACGGCGAATATCGAATATCCAACAAGGAACTCCGAATGACGAAGTGGACGGCAACGCGGACCGGTTCACGCCAGTGAGGCCAAGATATTTACCAGACGGCTGCGCTTGAAGTACTTTCCCTCTATGTCGTCGCGCCACTTCACGCGCTTGCCGACGGTATTGCATTTGGGCGGCGCTCCATACTCTTTACGGAATACCGCCAAGAGCGCGCGTTCGAGTTTCAACCAAGTCTTTACGTTTCGCCGCGGGGCGCATGCCAGAATCCGAACTTCAAACGCCCGCACACCGTGAAGTTCCAGAACCTGCTTGGCCTTGGCGGCTGCGCTTTGGGCAATCCGCGTAACACCCTTCCTCGTCGTGCCGATGTAGACAACCCTGGAACGACCCTCACGATACTTCCAGGGCTTCTGGGCCTGGATGACGTACACGAGTTTCTTGCCGTGTATGGAAACGCGGGTCACCTCCATCGCCCGCTTCGCTCTGAGTGAAACAGTCAGCCGCCTAGCCATTGCACCTCCTCCCTCCGAGATTCTCAGCGTCCTTGATCCCATCCTCGCCAGGGAACGGATTCGCCATTAGCGCATTGCGTATACCGAGCGCAGCATGCGGATCGGCGCACGGCCGTTACTTCATGATTGGGCGTCCATTATTGGACATTCGATATTCGTCGTTTCCGTCAGGTTCGCAGTTGGCCGGTGCCGGTGACGATCCACTTGTAGGTGGTCAAGTCGCGGACGCCCATGGGTCCGCGAGCGTGGAGTTTGTCGGTCGAGATGCCGACCTCGGCCCCCAGGCCGTATTCCCCCCCGTCCGAGAAGCGCGTCGAAGTGTTGACCATGACGCTGGAGGAATCCACGTCGCGGACGAACTGCTGGATGCGCCGGACGTCCTCCGACACGATGGCGTCGGTATGGTTCGAGCCGTACTGGGCGATGTGTTCGATCGCCTGCTCGATATCGTCCACCACGCGGACCGCGAGGATGAGGTCGAGGTACTCGGCGTACCAATCCTCCTCGGCGGCGGGCTTGGCGTCGGGCCAGACGGCGCGGGTCCGCTCGCACCCGCGGAGTTCCACGCCTGCCTTCACGAGGCGTTTGCAGATGCGCGGCAGAAACCGGGCCGCCACGTTCTTGTGAACGAGCATCGTCTCCATGGCGTTGCAGACGCCCGGGCGCTGGACCTTGGCGTTGAAACAGATCTCGGCGGCCATCGCCAGGTCCGCCAGGTCGTCGACGTACACGTGGCAGACGCCCTTGTAATGTTTGATGACGGGGATTCTGGATTGCTCGGCGACGGCGCGGATGAGGCCTTCGCCGCCGCGCGGCACGACGAGGTCAATCAGGCGGTCCTCTCGCAGGAGGGCCGCCAGGAGGTCGCGGTCGGGGCTCTCGACCATCTGGACGGCGTCGGCAGGGAGTCCCTGGCTTTTGACGGCCTCAGCGATCGCGCGGTGGATGGCGAGGTTCGTCCGGAGCGATTCCTTTCCGCCGCGGAGGATGACCGCGTTGCCGCTCTTCAGGCACAGCGCGGCGACGTCGCTCGTGACGTTCGGGCGCGATTCGTAAATGACGAGGATGACGCCGATGGGCACGCGGACGCGTTCGATCCGCAGGCCGTTCGGGCGGACGTAGCCTTCGATGATTTCGCTGACGGGGTCGCGGAGGTCGGCGATCTCGCGGACCTGCTGGGCCATTTTTTCGATTTCCGCGGCTGAAAGGGTGAGGCGGTCGATCATGGCGGCGGAGAGGCCCGCTTTCGTGGCGTCGGAAGAGTCGGCGGCGTTCGCCGCGAGAATCATTTTCGCCTGCGAGCCGAGGGCGTCGGCCGTGGCCGCGAGGGCGGCATCCTTGGCCCGCGTCCCGGCGGCCGCCAGATGCCGGGCCGCGGCCCGGGCGCGTCGGCCGATCGCCTCGGACTGGTGCGCCCCGTCGGGTTGCGCCATGCGGGACTCCTTCGCCTACGGGGTCGGGGCTTCGACTTTGCGTTTCTTGAGGTTGAAGTTGATGGTCGGCAGCGGCCCGACGACTTCGACGCCGACCGGGAGGCCGAAGACTTTCGGCACGCGCGGGATCCACGTGCCCTCGCCGACCGGCCGGTCGTCCGGCGCCAGGACCAGTTCCACGCGCACGTCCTGGCCCGTCAGGGGCTCGACGAGTTGTCGGGGTCCCTGGACCTTGAGGTCGATCAGGCGGTCCGCGTCTTCCTGGAAGACGACGTCGTAGGTGTTGAGCATCTCGGGGGGCCCGGCGATGAGGATGGCGATCTGGGCGAGGGCCTTTGTGCTGACGGTGGATTCGAGTTGGGCGGTGACGCGGACGGTGGGCGGCTCGAGCGTGGCCTCGATGCCGTCGGCGCCGCCGAGGCGAGGCTCCAGCGCGACATCCCGCTCGATCTGCGGGTCCTTCGGCGCCGCCGTCACCGCCAGCCGGGCCGACGCGTACCGCTTGGCCTCCGGCAAGGCGGCCAGTGCCGACTCCGCCACGACGGCGGTCACCTCCGGCGGATCAACGGTCGGCTGGCCGGTGACCGTGTATCCCGTGACGATCGGCTTGACGGGCACCCGCAGGCGCACCAGGCGGTCCAGGTCGACGACCACCTCGCCGCTGGTCACCTGGCCGTTCTCGTCTGTGATGCCCATCAGGCTCAGGCGGTAGGGTTTCCAGTGGTCGAAGCCTTCGGCGGCTTTGGCGACGACGCGTCCGGTCTTCCGGTCGGCTCCCGCGAGGGTGATCCGGCAGGCGAGGGCGTCGGGCGTTGCGCGCAACTCGTCGATCTCACCCTTCGGGCCCTTGAACTTGACGAAGACGCGATCGGGCGTGACGCGGCGGACAAGGTAGTCCGGCGGGGCGGACACGGCGACCGGCACGTCGAGCGTCTCCTCGCGCGCCAGTTCCAGGTCCGCCCAGACCCAGATGACGGCGGTGAGGACGACGACGGCAAACAGGGTTCGGATGCTTTCGTTCATGGGCCTTCCGTGTCTGCGGAGGGGGTCGGCGATTCTTCGAGCGGGGTCGGCTCGGGCGTCTCGAGGGAATGTTCCGTGAGGGTGGCTTCCGCCCCGTGCAAGAACTCCTTCAGGCGTTCGCGCAACTCCTCCGGCGTAAGGTCCTGCTGGAGCCGGCCGCCCTCCGCCAGCGAAATCTGCCCCGTCTCCTCGCTGATGACGATGACGACGGCGTCGGACTCCTCCGTCAGCCCCACCGCCGCCCGGTGCCGCGTCCCCAGGTGCGGATCCAGGATGGCCTGGTGCGAGAGGGGAAACTCGCAGCCGGCAGCGGCGATCCGGCCTCCCCGGATGACCACGCCCATGTCGTGCAGCGGCGAGCCGGGCCAGAAGATCGTCGTCAACAGTTCGCTCGTCAACTGGGCGTCAAGCGGCATGCCGCTCTCGATCAGCGTCCCGAGGCGGACGTCGCGTTCGACGGCGATGATGCCGCCGACCTTGTTTCGGCTCAGAGTGGCGGCCGCCCGCACGATGCGTTCGACGAACGCCGACGCTCCCTCTTTCAGGAAGAGCCTGAGGAGCGGGTTCTGGCCGAGGCGCATCAGGCTCCGACGCAGTTCCGGCTGGAAGACGATCAGCGCGAAGCCCACCATCACCAGCAGGAGTTTGTCGTAGAGGTATTGGACGCGTTCCAGGTGCAGGTAGTCCGACACGAGGCGGACGCCCACGAAGATGATGAGCAGGAGGAAGACGAATCCGCGGACAAGCCTCGCGCCTCGCGTTCCGCGGAGGCTGCGGTACACGAGGTACACGACGCCGCCGATCAGCGCCAGTTCCAGCCCGTCCTTCCACGTGAAGGTGTGGAGGAGCCGGCCCAGGTAATGGATGGCCTCGTTCATGATTCTCTCTCGGCCGCCCGTGCGATGGCGGCGGCGACGGCGACGGCCTGCTTCGTTTCGGCCACGTCGTGGACCCGCAGCACGAGCGCCCCGGCGGCGACGGCCAAGGCGCAGGCCGCAGCGGTCCCGCCGGTGCGTTCGGCCGGCGCCTCGACGCCGGTCAGTTCGCCGAGGAAGCGTTTTCGGCTCGGGCCGACGAGAATCGGCCTCCCCAGGCTCCGAATGTGCCCTAATTGGGCGAGAATTTCAAGGTTATGCTTCAGCGTTTTTCCGAAACCGATGCCGGGGTCCACGAGAATCCGGTTCTCGGGGACGCCGGCCTCCTCCGCCAAGGCCATGCCCCGGCGCAGGTACCGGACGACGTCGGCCATCAGGTGGTCGTAGTGCGGATTCTGCTGCATCGTTTTCGGTTCGCCGAGGATGTGCATGATGACGACGCCGGCGCCGGTTTCGGCGACGGCCCGGGCCATCTCGGGATCGCCCTGGAGGCCGGTGACGTCGTTGACGAGAGCGGCCCCGGCCGCCACGGCCTCGCGCGCGACCCGCGCGTGCCGCGTGTCAATGCTCAGGGGGACGGCGACGGCCTCGGCCAGGGTCTCGACGACGGGCAGCACCCGCCGCATCTCTTCGGCTTCGGGGACGCTTTCGCTTCCGGGCCGGGTCGATTCGCCGCCGATGTCCAGGAGGTCGGCCCCCTCGTCGACGAGTCGGCGGGCCTGGGCGACGGCGCGGTCCGCCTCGAGGAACTTGCCGCCGTCGCTGAAGGAATCCGGCGTGACGTTGATGACGCCCATGAGGAGCGGCCTGGGCCCGACCGAGAGCCGATAGGCGCCCATCACCAGTTCGAACTCGCGCCGCGCGTGCCGCTCCAGCGCGTCGGCGATCTGGTTGCCGAGCGCCGCCAGGTCGCCCGTCTCTGGGCGCAGGCACTCCCGGAGCGTCTCGAACTGGCGGCGGTTTCCGACGAGGACCATGTCGGTCGCTCGCCGGCCGGGTTCGGCGGCGCGACGGACGGCCGCGTCGCCGCCGGCGGCGCGCATCTCCTGCTCGAGGCGGTCGGCGGCGCGACAGTCAACCTGTTCGAGGGCGACGGCCAGGGCCCCCGTCCTCGCGAGCACCTGGGCGATGCCTTCCGGCGCCGCGCCGGCGTGGTGCATTTCGCGTGCGAGGGCGGCCCCGTTCGTCGCCTCGACGACGCGGGGGTTCCACCGTGTCAGCCGCACGTGGCTAATCCTTGCGGGTTCCGGAGGGGGCTTTCCCGGACGGTTCGGGACCGGCGGGGGCGGGTTTGGCGAGGGGAAGCCCCTCGATTTCGCGGCGGACCTCGTCGGCCGACAGAACCTCGCGCTTCAGGAGGGCCTCGGCGATCCGGCGAAGGGCCTCGCGGTTGCGTTCGAGGAGGTCCTTGGCCTCGGCGTAGGATTTGTTGACGATGGTCTGGACTTCTTCGTCGATGGCGTGGGCGGTGGCGTCGCTGTGTTCCTTGGGGCCGGTGAGTTCGCTGCCCCACGGGGTGGTTTCCTCCTGGGGGGCGTAGCGGACGGGTCCGATGCGGTCACTCATGCCCCAATCCATGACCATGCGTCGGGCGATGAGGGTGGCCTGGCGGATGTCGTCGGCGGCGCCCGACGTAATGTCGCCGAAGAACAGTTCCTCCGAGATGCGTCCGGCGAAGGCCACCTTGATCTGGCCCAGGCACTGCCTCCGCTTGATCGTGTAGCGGTCCTTCTCGGGCAGGAACATCGTCGCGCCGAGCATCATGCCGCGCGGAATGATGCTGACCTTGTGGAGCGGTTCGACGTCCGGCTCCAGGAGGATCGACATCAGGACGTGTCCGCCCTCGTGGTAGGCGCTCAAGCGTCGGTCCTCTTCGTCCATGGCGCGGCTGCGTTTGGTTCGTCCCCATCGGACCTTGTCGCGTGCCTCTTCGAGGTCGTCCTGTTCGACGGCGGATTTTGAGAGCATCGTCGCCCGGATGGCGGCCTCGTTCGTGATGGCCGCCAGGTCCGCCCCGGTGAAGCCGGGCGTCCCGCGCGCCAGCACCCCGAGGTCCACGGCCTCGGCGAGTTTGATGTTTTTGGCGTGGACCTTCAGGATGGCCTCGCGTTCGTTCAGGTCGGGGAAATGGATGACGACCTCGCGGTCGAACCGCCCGGGCCGCCGAAGCGCCGGGTCCAGGACGTCCGGCCGGTTGGTGGCCCCGATGATGATGACCTGCTCGTTGGTGTCGAATCCGTCCATTTCGACGAGGATGGCGTTGAGGGTCTGCTCGCGTTCGTCGTGGCCTCCGGTGAAGCCCATGCCTCGGCGCCGGCCGACGGCGTCGATCTCGTCCAGGAAGATGATGCAGGGGCTGGAGGCCTTGGCCTGCTGAAAGAGGTCGCGGACGCGGCTGGCGCCGACGCCGACGAACATCTCGACGAAGTCGGATCCGCTGATGGAGAAGAACGGGACGTCGGCCTCGCCGGCGATCGCCTTCGCCAGGAGCGTCTTGCCCGTCCCGGGCGGTCCGACGAGCATCACGCCGCGCGGTATCCGACCCCCGAGCACCTGGAACCGCTGCGGGTTCTTGAGGAACTCGATGATTTCGCCGACTTCTTCCTTGGCCTCCTCGATGCCGGCCACATCGTCGAAGGTGACCTTGACGCGCTCTTTTTTGACCAGACGAGCGCGGCTCCGGCCGAAGGAGAGGACGCCGCCCCCGGCCGCCATCCGCATCTGCCGAGAAACGAAAAACCACAGCAACAGCAGCAGAACGAGGAGCGGCATCGTGTAGACCAGCATCTGCCAGAGGAACGGGTTATCCGGCGTGAAACTTTGATTGTCCGCGTTCACGAACTTGGCGCGGACGGTCTCGTTGTCTTCCAGGCGGGCGATGTATCGGGCCACCTCCTCATCCTGGAGGTGGACCGTGAAGGTGTCCGTCTTGTACTGGTTCTGGAACTCCGGGGCCGGATTGATTTCACCCGAGACGATATTTCCGTGGACCCAGATTCGCTTGATGGCGTCGGGATCGGCCAGGAGTTTGTAGAGTTGCTCGCGCGAGAACTCCGGCGACCGCGTCAGGTGCTGCGTCAGCGCGTAGACCACGAGGATGGCCAGGCCGAACAGCAGGACCCATCCCAGCAGGCCGCGCATCCGGGGCGGGGGAGAAGTGCCTTCGTCGTTCGGGTTGTCGTCCGGCAACTCGGGTCCGCGCATGCGTCCGCTTTCCTGCCCGTGCCGCTCGCCGCCCCAGCCGGTCGGCCGGAGCGGCCGGCGGCTACCAGTCCTTTTCCATGGCCTCGACGATTCGTTCGGCGAGGCGTCGGAGGGCCTCCGTCGTGGCCGAGTCCAGTGTTTCGCCGATCGCGACGGCGTAGGAGGCGGATGCCTGGAGGTTGGGCCGCTGGGCCAACATCTCGCCCGTCCGCAGGTCCTTCCACTCGAACCAGCACAAGACAGTGACCTCGACGTCGATCGGCGAATCGGACCTCACGTCCTCCGCCAGGACGGGCGACCGCAGGTCGAGGATCTCGCCACGCAATTCCGTGTCCGCCCGGGTCCGGTCCTGGACGACCTTGTAAGGCGTGCGCATTTCGATCATCTGCACGAGTTCCTTGGAGAGTTCGAACTCCAGTTCCCGCCGGAACTCGTGCGAGGCGAAGATGGGGACGGCCACGGTCCGCACGTCCGTCCGGTGCAGCGACTCCGTGCTGTACCCGCAACCGGCCACCAGGGCCGCCGACAACACCAGCACTGCGAACCGGGCTCCGGGGGCGTTCACGGCTTTGACTCCTTTTCGAGGTTCATCTTTGCCAGCAGTGCCCGGGCCTCGTCGGCCGAGGGGGTGTCGGCGTATCGCGCGACGACCTGTTCGGCGTAGAAGGCCGACGCCAGGGGCTTGCCCGCACGGAAGTAATGGGCGGCCACATTGTAAAGGGCCTCGGCCTGCGAGAGGCGGAGTTGCGCGAGCAAGTCCGCCACGCCTTCCTCCTGCGCCGCGTCCGGATACTTCTGCTGGAACCGGCGAAGGCGGTCGTACGCCAGCCCGAGGCTCGTCACATCATACCGCGCCCCGCTGCATCTGGCGATAGCGCATTTCGCCCGCGCCAGTTCCGCGTGGACGACCCGGCCGCCGTTCGGAAACGCCTGACAATACTTGTTGTAGTAGTCCTCCGCTTCCTGCCACTGCCCTTTTTCATAATAATAGTCGGCGATGCGCAGCAAGCAAGCCTCCGCCAGGTCTCCCGCCGGCTGGTGCTCGTACACCCGGCGAAGGATCTCGATCGCCTCCGTCTCGCCCGACAACAGCGGCATCCCCCACACCCGTCGGCGCACCGGGCCCAGATACAGTTCCGCGATTGCCATCTGGCGCTCCAGCGCCTGGCGGTAATGCGGGCTCCCCGCGTACTGCGTCAGCATCTCTTCGTATTGCTCGAACGCCTGGTAGTAGTCCTTCTGGGCGAACAGCGCCTCCCCGCGCCGCCACATCGCCTCCGCCCGGTACGCCGAGTCCGGGTATTTCTTAATCAGGCTCCTCAGCGTCCGTGAGGCCTTGCCGGGGTTGCCGGCCTCCATGGCCCGGCTCCCTTCCTCGAAAAGCGTCCGGTCGGGGTTCGGGTTCGGCGAGCGGCGCCACCAGGCATACCAGGGCGGTTTCAATTCGGCGGCAGGCGTTTCAGTCGCCGCGGCCGGCGGTTGAACGGCGGGTGCCGGCTTCGGTTCCGGGGCGGGGGCGGGCGGCATCTCGGGCGCCGGCCGAACCACCGGTTCCGGGGCGGGTTCAGGCGCGGGTTTCGGCGCCGGCGGGGTTTCCTTTTCGCTCGGCGGCGCGGCCGGCGGGGCCTTGGGCGGCTCCGGGGCGGGCGCCGGCGGGGTTTCCTTTTCGCTCGGCGGCACGGCCGGCGGGGCCTTGGGCGGCTCCGGCGCGGGCGCCGGCGACGGCGCAGGGGCCTCCGGCCACTTCGTCTCGACGTATTTCCACCGGCCGTTTCGCCACACCCAGCCGGCCGGCGCGTTCGCCGCCGCCAGTGCCACGATGGCCAAGGCGGCCGACCAGATTGCGAGGCTTCGCATCACGCCGCCTTTCCTCCCCGCGAACCTGCCCGATGCCGCCGTGTACCTCGTTCGGCGCGGCGTCCGGGCGGTTCGCCTTGGTACTTAAACGTACTCGGTGGCCGAGAGTTGCTTCCCGGCCAGTTCCTCGACTCGCCGATCCAGGGCGGTCCGTATCTGGCGTCCGGTCGCTTCGGAAAGGCGGACGCGAGGGATTTCGTTCCAGTCGGCCCCCGCGAGGAACCGCACCGCCTCGACGGCCCGGGCGCTGAGGCGGCAGGTGTCGCCGGCCGGTCGGCACCGGCGGCACACGAGGCCCCCCGAGACGGGGCTGAAGTCAGCCGCCGCGCCCCCCTCCAGCCCGGCGCCGCACTCTACGCACCGCGCCATCTCGGGGCTGTAGCCCAGAAGCGCGAGCAGCCGCCACGCGAAGGCATACGCGATCGCGCGGGAGGCCTCCGGCTCCGCGTCGGCCAGCACCGAGAGCGCCCGCACCACGAGGTCGAAGACCTCCGGCTGCAGGTCGGCCTCCGGCACGAGGGCGATGACCAGTTCCGTCACGAGCGACGCCCCGTAGAACGCTTCGAGCCGCCGGCGGACGCCCTCGAACCGCTCCGTCTCGAACAGTTCGACGAGGACGGCCAACTGGTTCGGGTCGCGCAGGCTGAAGACCGCCTCGCCCAGGGTCCAGCGGTCGAGCGGGCCGCCGAACGGATTCTTCGGACGCCTCGACCCCTTGGCCAGACACCGCACGCGTCCGACGTCGCGGGCCAGGAGGAGAACCACCTGGCTCGTTTCGCTCCAATCCTGGCATCTGAGGACAAGGGCTGCCGACTTGTACATCGCCACGGGCTCTTCCTCCGCTGCGCGCCGCCCGTAGGATAACAGGAAGGCGGGAGCGTGTCATGGGAATCCTTGCCGCGCCCGCCTCGAGCGCCGCGCCGCGTGCCGTTTATTTAGCCCCCGGTGAACACACCGGGGGCGCCGTTGTGTCGCGTAAGGGCAGCGCCCCGGCGTGAACGGCGCCCGGCGTGTATTCACGCCGGGCTAAATAATGCCACGAAGCGGCGCTGCGGGCGCCCGTTCGATCCGCAACCGCGTGATGCGTCTGTCCTCGGCCTCCAGGACCGTGATCCGGAGACCCTGGTGCTCGAGCACTTCTCCCGCCTTCGGGATGTACCCGAGGCGAGAGAGGACGAATCCGCCAATCGTTTCGTAATCCTCGTTCTCCGGCAGGTTAAGGGATAACTCATCGTTCAACTCGTCGATGTGGGCGCGGGCCTCGACCTCCCAGGTGCGCGGGTCGAGCCGGCGGATGGGGACGGGGGCCGGTTCCTCGTATTCGTCGGCGATCTCGCCGAAGATTTCCTCGATGAGGTCTTCGATGGTCACGAGGCCCGCCGTCCCGCCGTACTCGTCCAGGACGACGGCCATGTGGACCTTCGCGCGCCGGAACTCGGCCAGGAGTTCGTCGAGGCGTTTCGTGGCGGGGATGAACAGGGGCGGCCGCATCACGTCGGCGACGCGAACCGGGGCGGTCGTCCGTCCTGCGGCCTCGTCCGAGAGAAGGTCCTTGGCGTACAGGATGCCGACGATCGTGTCGATGGCGCCGCCGGTGACGGGGATTCGGCTGTGGCCGCTCAGAACGATGAGGCGGCGGGCCTCGTCGGGAGTGGCGTCGGCGTCGATGCTCACGATGTCGGTCCGCGGGGTCATCGTCTCGGTGACGTCGGCCTTCCTAAAGCGGATGACGCTTTCGATCATGTCCTTCTGGTCCTCGTGGAGGGCGCCCTCGCGTTCGCCTTCGCGGACGACGCTGCGGATCTCTTCCTCGATGGGCGATCCCGGCGCGCCGGGACCCCCCGGGACGCCCGCCAGCCGGCGCACGAGCCCGTCCAGAATCCCCAGGAGCCTGGCCGCGGGCTGGAACGCGAGGCGGCAGGCGTGAAGGGCGGGGAGCGTGGCCGCCAGGACGCTTTCGGGGGCGTAGCGTGCCCAGGCCATCGGGAGGACGCCGCCGAGGCTGACGGCGCCCGCGGCCGCCAGGATCACGCCGACGAGCCAGCCGAGCGGCGTGCCGAACTCGGCCGAGGCCCAGAGGATCGCCGTCGCCGTCCAGGCCACCAGCGCGAGGACGTGGAGGAGGGCGGTCGTGCGCACCAGGTCGTCGTGATGCGCGAAGAGCCGGCCGAGTTCCTCCGCCCGGCCTCGACGTTCGAGCGCTTCTTCGAGGCGCGCGCGGGAGAATCGGCTGAGGGCGTGGCCGGCGAGCGCAAAAAACATGGCGAGGCCGGCGGCAACGATGCCGGACCCGAGCCAGACGTGCGACAAAAAGGGGACCCTCCTACTGAACAGCCGGACGGGTCGCGTAGATGTTGGCGAACCCGAACTGCTCCAAGAGTGCATCCTCGCGGCGGTGCATCCGTTCCGCAGCGTTCGGCGTCCGATCGTCGTACCCGATCAGATGCAGCAGGCCGTGCACGAGGTACAGCAGGAGTTCCGCCCGGGGGTCGATGTTTCTGGCCTTGGCCTGCTGGAAGGCCATTTCCGCCGACGCGATGATTTCGCCGTTCACCCCGCCGTTCGACCCGTTGCCGGGCCAGTCCACGTCCTCGAGCGGAAAACTGATGACGTCGGTGTGCGTGTCCTTGCCGAGATATTCCCGATTCAGGTCGCGGATGTGGCGGTTGTCGGTCAAGACGACGCTCAGGCTTCGAGCCGAACACCCTTCTTCCTTCATCACCCGGCGAAACACCAGGAGAATCAGTTTCTTTTCCAGCGGGATGCAATCCTGTAGATCCGTGATCTCGATCTTAGCCATGGTCCTTCAGTTCTCCGTGCGACCGGCTTGAATCAAGACCTTACTCGTGTCCTCCGTCCAAAGTTCCGTGTGATCGCTCCCCTGCGTCTCTCGCGGGCTCCTGGACCTGGGCGTCGGACGGCTCCTCCGACGGATAGGGCACCCGGC
>JAPLMM010000199.1 GCA_026387035.1 Planctomycetota bacterium | reverse complement strand
CCGCCGTGGCAGTTCACCTCGAAGACCGTCTCCGCCGCGCGGTACAGGATGATTTCGTCGAGGGGCCGGCCGCCGGCGTCCACGAAGTGGCCGTAGGCCAACCGGCCGACGTCGGGCATCATCGGCCGCGAGGACGGGGGCCGTGACGCCAAATCGGAAATCTCAGATTTAAAATTTGAGATATCAGATTCCGGGCGGTGCGGCGCCGGTCGGCGCGGCGGGCGGAAACAGGCTTCCATCGCCCGGACCGCGGCCGGGCCGAGGCAGCGGACGACGGCGATGCCGCCGCGGCCGGGCGGCGTCAGAACCGAGAAGACGCCCGCGCAGCATCCTGCGGACGCGTTCATCGTTTCTGCCCGTCGCGATAGGCGATCACGAGACCTTCGAGGACGAGGTTCGGCACGACCTCGCGCATGGCGGCCGGCAGGTGCGGTGCGAGGAACGCCGCGTCGCCGCCCGTCAGGAGCACCGCGGCCTCTTGGCCGACCGTCCGGCGGGCGCCCTCGACGAGGGCGGCGACGGCGCCCGTGACGCCGTGCACGAGGCCCGCCGCAATCGCCTCGCGCGTGTTCTTGCCCACCAGGGGCGCTTCGCTCGGCAGGTCCACCTTGGGCAGGAGCGCGGTTCCCTCGGCCAGGGCGCGGGCGATCATCTCGAGGCCGGGAAAAATGGCGCCGCCCTGGAACGCCCCGTTGGCGGAGACGGCATCGACGGTAATAGCCGTCCCGGCGTCGACGACGATGCAGGCGCCCTCGGCGCGGCGAAAAGCCGCCAACGCCGCCAGCAACCGGTCCACCCCGACGCCTTCCGGCGCATCGACCTCGGCGCGGATCGGAATCGGAAAATCCGCGCCCGCCACGTCGGGCTCCGCGCCGCTCACGTCCACCGCGATGCCGCGGAACCGCGCCAGCGCCCGCGGGTTCACCGAGGCCACGACGACACAGACGCCCTCCTCCGAGAGGTCGGCGTCCGCGCCGGGGAGGGCTTCCTTGAGGTTCTCCAACCGGCCGATGGGAACGCGGAGCACCTCGCCGAGCCGGCCGTCGGCGTCGGTGAGCGAGACGGAGGCGGTCGTGTTGCCGAGCGTGACGGCAAGGATTCGGCTCATGGAGTGTTCTCCAAGAGGTCCGGTTCGCCGACGCGATCCAGAAGGTCGAGGACGGCGGCGACGAGTTCCTTGAGGCCCTGGCCCGTGGCGGCGGAGATGAGGAGGACCGGCCGGCCGACGGCCTCGGCGAGTTCGCGCCGGGGCGCGTCGTCGCCGCCAAGCAAATCCGCCTTGGTCATGACGAGGAGTTCTTCCTTGTCGGCGAGGGTGCGGCTGTAGGCCTCGAGTTCTCGGCGGATGGAGCGGTAGGCGTCGGCGGGCGTCTGGCCGGTGTGCGGCTGGACCTCCACGAGGTGCACGAGGACGCGCGTCCGCTCGATGTGCCTCAGGAACTCGTCGCCGAGGCCGACGCCCTGGTGGGCCCCTTCGATGAGGCCCGGGAGGTCGGCCATGATGAATCGCCGCTCGGGGCCCGCCTCGACAATCCCCAGGTGCGGGTAGAGCGTCGTGAAAGGATAGTCGGCGATCTTGGGCCGGGCGGCCGAGAGACGCGCGAGCAGGGTGCTCTTGCCGGCGTTCGGGAGTCCGACGAGGCCGACGTCGGCGATGAGTTTCAGTTCCAGCCTCAGGTCGCGTGCTTCGCCCGGCTCTCCGGGCCCGGATTCGCGCGGGGTCTGGTTGGTGGGGGTGGCGAAGGAGGCGTTGCCCCGGCCGCCCTTCCCGCCGCGCGCGATGGTGACGGTCATGCCGGGGCGCGAGAGGTCCTTGATGAGGATGCCGAGACGCCGGTCGTAGATGAGCGTGCCGGGCGGGACGTTGATGACGAGGTCTTCGCCGCTCGCGCCGGTCTGGTCCTTGCCGCGTCCGGGCTCGCCGTCGGGGGCGTGCCAGTGGTGGCGTCCGCGGAAATCGAGGAGCGTATCGAGTCCCTCGCGTGCGTGGAAGACGACGCTGCCGCCGTCGCCGCCGTGGCCGCCGTCCGGCCCGCCGCGGGGAACGCCGGCCTCGCGCCGGAAGGAGACGCATCCCCGGCCTCCGTCGCCGGCCTTGACGTGGATTTCCGCCTCGTCAATGAACATAATAGGTAGCCTAACACAGCGCGGGCGGAGCCACAAGCCCAAGGGAGCGCGGCCGGCGGCTCGTGAAGGCGCGGCGCAAGCAATCGGCCCGAGGCGACTTCGGAGGAAGGCCTCGGGCCGTCGTGTTTGTAATCGCGGCTAGTTCGCCAGGACGTGGACCTTGCGTCCCTGGAATCGGACCTTGCCGGGGGTGAGGGCGAAGAGGGTGTCGTCGCGACCGAGGCCGACGTTGAGGCCGGGACGGAACTTCGTCCCCCGCTGGCGGACGATGATGCCGCCGACGCCGATCGTTTGTCCGCCATAGACCTTGACGCCGAGATACTGGGGATTCGAATCCCGCCCGTTCCGCGTCGAGCCTTGACCCTTCTTATGTGCCATGACCAGCACTCCTATCTATGGAACCTAACCAGCAAGGGGATTATAGCCGGAGGCGGAGCCGATGGCAAGAGGTTTTTGGCGAGGGTCAGGGGGGTGGGGTTTTAACCGCAAAGCATGCCCTGAGTCCCGGCGCGCCGGGATCGAAGGGTGCGCCAAGGGCGCAAAGGGAGGATGGGGGCAAGAAATGACGAAACCCGAGGGCCGAATGACGAATGAATGACGAAATCCGAGGCACGGGCTAAGGGCGCGGAGAGGCTCATCTGCGGGCGTTAGTTTACCGCCAGGTCCAGGTCTTGGAGACGAAGACGGGCTGGTCGACGTTCAGCCACCACTCGTCGCCGGGGAACTTGTACTCGAGGACCAGCGTCTTGCGGAGGCGGATGACCTTCTGGTCTTCGGGCGTTTCGGCGGTGGCGGCGGGGTTCGGCCGCTCGACGTACTCGCCGGAGAGGCCCTCGACGAAGATGCGGAAGTGGTCGGTCTCGCGGTCCAGCGGGGCGAAGATGGCGACACCCGTCCTGGCGCTGTCCTCGCCGGGGAGGACTTTGCCGGTCATCTTGACGGCGTTTTCGAGGAACCGGATCTTTCGGCGGTTCTTGACGGCGTCAAAGATGTCGGGATGGAGGCCGGCCCGCCGGATGCTGGCCGTGTCGCTGTAAAGCGTGAAGGCCGGGACGAAATTATGTTCCGCGTCGCTCGGGTTGGTGATGGTGTAGACGAGGTACCAGTAGACCTCTTTTTCGCCCTCGGGGTTGGTGACGACGAGGGGTTCGATGGTGTCGAAGCGGAAGTCGAAGGTGTATTTTTCGCCCTTGATGTCGAGGGGGTTGACCTGGTCGGGATCGGCAACCTCCATGGCCTTTTCCACCGATGCCTTCCCGGCCTCCTCGGTCCAGGCGACCGTGGCCGAGAGGGCGGTCACCACAACCGCGACCGCCACGCTCCACCATCCGATGTTTTCGGTCCGCATGATTGAATTCCTGTTCAGTTAGTCTCCCCGCTCACGCCATGAACAGCCAGCGCCCAGTAAACTGGGCGGCTAACTGTGACCGCAATTCAGGCGGCTTCGGAGGCCGCCCCGGTCCGTTTTTTGGCGTCCCGCCGAAGTTTCCGGAAGTTCCCGATACACGCCACCGGACATTCCTGGGTGCATTTGCCGCAGGAGATGCACGTCTCCATGTCCACCGCCGCCAGGTTCCCGGTCACGTGGACTGCGCCGCCCTCGACGGGGCAGACCTTCTCGCACTTGCGGCAGGCGATGCAGCCGACCTTGCAGACCTGGCGCACCACCTTGCCCGGGTCCTGGTTCCGGCAAAGGACGTGAATATACCGCTCCTTGGGCAGAATCTCAATAATATTCTTGGGGCAGACTTCCGCGCAGGTCCCACAGGCCACGCAGCGGTCCTCCAGGACCCGCGGGAGGCCCGTTTCCGCGTCCACGACCATGGCGTCGAACGGGCAGGCCCGCACGCACGTGCCGAATCCCAGGCAGGCGTAGGGGCAGGCGGTCTGGCCGTACTGGGTGGCGGCGGCGGCGCGGCAATCGCGCTCGCCGACGTAGCGGAACCGCTCGGAGGTGTTCTCTCGGGATCCCTGGCACTTGACGACGGCCACCTTGGGGGTGATGCCGGCGACCGTGAGGCCCATGATGCGGCCGATGTGAACGGCCGTCTCGGACCCGCCGGGGATGCAGAAGTTGGCGTCGGCCTTGCCCAGGACGATCGCCTCGGCATAGGCGGCGCACCCGCCGTAGCCGCACGCCCCGCAGTTCGCCTTGGGGAGGGCTTCCTCGATCTCGGCCTGGCGCGGGTCGACGACGACGCTGAAGAAACGGTTGGCGACGGCCAGAACGACGCCGAAGACCACGGCCAGGGCGCCGAGGACCACCCACGCGTTTGTCAGGTACGGCCCGACCTCGTCCCAGTTCATGATGCGGTCCTTGCCGCCCTTTTATACGGCGATGCCGAAGAGTTTCGTGAACCCCATGAACGCCATGGCCATCAGGCTGGCGCAGAGGAAGGCGATGGGGAGGCCCCGGAGGGCCTTCGGCACGCGCGCTTCGGCGAGGCGTTCGCGGATGCTGCTCATCAGGATCATCGCCAGGAGGAACCCGACGCCCCCGCAGAAACCGTTGAAGGCTGCTTTGTGAATCGGCAACCCGTTTGGATCGCGCCAGGCTTCGGTATTAAGCAGCGCGACGCCGAACACGGCACAGTTGGTGGTGATGAGCGGCAGGTAGATACCGAGCGCGCGGTAAAGCGCGGGGACGCTTTTCTTCAGGACCATCTCGATGAACTGGACGAGGCCGGCAATGACGAGGATGTAGGAGATGGTCTTCAGGACCAGGACGAGGCCGCCCTGGGGAAAGGGAAGCCCAAGGGCCTGAAGGATGTTCGTGTGCTCGGGGCTCGAGGGCAGGAGGACGTGGCGGTAGAGGGCGGCGGTGACGGCCGAGGCCAGCGTCATCACGAAGATCACCGCCAGGCCCATGCCGACAGAATCGGACATCTTCCGTGTCACGCCGAAAAACGGACAGAATCCCAGGAACTTCGCCAGGATGAAGTTCGAGATCAGGATGGAGCCGATCGCGAGTTCGATGTAGCCGACTTCCACAGGTTGCCTTTCGTCAAACGTTTTCGCTGTGCGTCGTTGCGCGGTGGGTGCGGAGACCCACCGCGCAAGACTTGGACGTCACCGCGTGCTTACGCACGCGGCTCAGGGTCCTTCTTCGGTTTCGGCAGGTCCCTGGCGGTTTGGGCGACGGCGGGGACGCCCGCCAGGCGCGCCCGCTCCCGCCGGCGGTTCCCGATCCAGTAGAAGAAACCGAACAGGAGGCCGATCACCAAGAACGCCCCCGGCGCCATCACGAAGATGTTCGCGGGCTGATACTCGGGGATGATCGTGCGGCCGGCGATGGTGACGGGCGTCAGGCGGTAGCCCCAGAGGGTCCCCGCGCCGAGGGTTTCGCGGATGAAGGCGATAATGAGGAGCGACCCGAGGTACCCCACGCCGATGCCGAGCGCGTCCAGGAGGCTGGAGAGCGCCCCGTGGCTGGAGGCGAA
>JAPLMM010000198.1 GCA_026387035.1 Planctomycetota bacterium | reverse complement strand
AACGTGTATCAGACCTGGGGTCCCGAGTTCTTCGCGCCCCTCGCCGATCTTCTGAACCACGTGCCGATCTTCATCGCCCGAGGCAACCACGAGGGCAAGGCCGGGAATGTCCTTCGCCTCTTCGACATGCCCGGGGGCAGGACGTGGTACTCCTTCGACTATGGGCCCGTCCACGTCGTCGTCCTCGATTCCTACGAGGAAGGCAAGGCCGTTCTCGATTGGCTCGAAAAGGATCTCGCCGGCTCGACCGCGCCCTGGAAGATCGCCGCCTATCACGAGCCGACATTCGACCTCGGAGGCCACCGGTCCGCCGCCGGCCGCACGACCTTTCTGCCCCTGTTCGAGAAATGCGGCGTGGACGTGGTCCTGACCGGCCACTCCCACCTTTACGAGCGGTTCCGGCCCCTCCGCCGGGCGGGCGTCCCCGGCGCCCGGCCCATCACCTTCATCACGACGGGCGGCGGCGGGGCGGGGCTCTACGACGTCCGGCAACATCCGGTCCTCGCCGCCACCGCCGAGGTCCACCACTACTGCGTCTTTACCGTGGACGCCGAACGACTCTCCATGAAAGCCTTCACCGACGAGGACCGGGAACTCGACGCCTTCACCGTCTCGAAAAAGGACGGCCGGTACGACGAGGCCTACTTGGCCCAGGCCCGGCCCATGGAGGCGGCGATCCTGGCCCAAGCGTCGGCGCGCCTGGGCCCGCCGGTGCTCGCCACGCTGCCAAGCGGCAGCGCTCCTGTTGCCGCCGTCCTGAATGTGGACCTGCCCGGTCTCGGGCCTGAGACCACCATCACGGTTCGCGTCGCGGACGCGTCGGCCGAAAGTTACGCGGCCGAGCCCGTCGCCCTGAAGGTCCAGGCGGGCAAATCGGCGGAGGTCCGCCTCCTCGTGCGCGCCCTCAGGCCGGTGGCGGCGGAAACGACGGGCAAGGAACAGGTTCTACGTCCACCGCTTCGTCTGGCGATATCCGTCAGCGCGGCGGGCCTCCAGGAAACCATCGAGAGTTCCGATGCTGTCCTGAAACCCCCCGTGCCGCCGAAATAGGCCTCGGCGAGTCGCGCTTGACCCTGACGGCGCGCGCGACTACGATAATCCGCCATGAAGAAAACCAAGAAGCCGGCGATGCCGAAAGTGTCCATCCGCAAGGCCCGCATGGGTGACGTCGAGGCGATCCACGCCCTCATCACCGAGTTCGCCCGGCGCGATTCCATGCTCCCGCGCAGCCGGGCTGAACTCTACGATTCCCTCCGCGACTACCAGGTGGCCGTCGTCGCCGGCCACGTCGTCGGATGCGGTGCGCTCGTCATTGCGTGGGAAAACCTCGGCGAGATCCGCAGCCTGGCTGTCGCCGAAGAGTTTCAGCGCAAAGGCATCGGCGGCCGATTGATAGAGGCGTGCCTCGCCGAGGCCCGGCGCCTCGGCATCCAGCGAGTCTTCGCCCTGACGAACAATCCCGCCTTTTTCAAGCGCCTCGGCTTCGTGCCCGTCGCCAAGGAAACCCTTCCTCACAAGATTTGGGCCGACTGCGTCAAGTGCCCCAAGTTCCCCGACTGCGACGAAGAAGCCGTGGCGATTGACCTAGGGTGACGGCCGCTAAGCGGCCCTCCTTCGCCGAGGCTTCGGAGGGCAAGCAAGCCGCTTGCACTCTGGCGCGTGTTGTCCGCTTGCGGCTCAGCGAGTGAATTGCGGGGAGCCGTATCCCGTGGGGAGTGTCTTACGCGCTTTCGCGGAGCGGTTTGCCTTCCGCCAGGAGGTTTGCTTCGCCGCGCACGACCGCCTCGGTCACCGTGTAGCGGAAGCCTTTCGGCCGGTTCGGCAACTCGAACATCGGGTCGAGCATCAGGTTCTCGATGATCGCCCTCAGGGCCCGCGCGCCGGTATTGCGTTTCATCGCTTGCCGCGCGATCTCCCGCAGCGCCCCTTCCGTGAA
>JAPLMM010000197.1 GCA_026387035.1 Planctomycetota bacterium | reverse complement strand
CGCGGCCGCTTGACTTTTGCCCCCCCGCTCGCTACCGTACCTCGTCATGAGCCGACCGAGTTGGGATGAATATTTCATGGCGATCGCCGAGGAGGTGTCGCGGCGCTCGACGTGCCTGCGCCGGCAGGTGGGGGCGATTCTGGTGGTGGACCGGCGTATCTTGGCCACGGGGTACAACGGCGCCCCGAGCAACGTGCCGCATTGCGAGGAGGTGGGCTGCCTCCGTGAAAAGATGAAGGTGCCGTCGGGCGAGCGGCACGAACTCTGCCGGGGCCTGCACGCCGAGCAGAACGCGATGATCCAGGCGGCGCGTCACGGGGTGCGGATCGACGGGGCGGCGCTGTACACGACGCATCATCCATGCTCGATGTGTGCGAAGATGGCGATCAACGCCGGCATCCGCCGCATCGTCTGCCGCGAGGATTATCCCGACGACCTCGGGAAGCGCCTGCTGGCCGAAAGCGGTGTCGGGCTGGAGGTCTTCCGGCCGGCGCAGGCGTAGGCGCGAAGAGGCGGACGGTTTTCGATTGGGCGCGGGGCTTTGAGGCTCCGGCCCCTTTTTCTTTTTGGGGACGGCCGGCTGGTGGCGGACCCCATGGGCGGTCGTTGGGGGCGCTGCGCCCCCCAGGAATAGGGATTGTGGCGCGGCCTGTGGATTGCTGTGGAAAGAAATTTTTTACGGTGGAAAACTCGGGAGGTTTAACCACAACATATTGTGTTGCCGGGCCTTACGAGAATGGCATTTTGTGAGGGGTTTCAGCCGCCAGAAAACCGTTAAAAAACTCCTTGACGCGCAAGATGCGGTGGTGCATGATAGGCGAAGGCTCGATATGGGGTAGTCGGCGGTTGCACTTTCTCAGTTTTTCTAATCTCGCGGGTCGGAATTGCCGACAATCTTTTCTGGACGGAAGGCCCAACATGTGGTATAGGGGCGTGGCGCGTGGCGGATGATGTGAGGGCGGCGTAGGCGTCGGTCACTTCGTTGAGGAGCGCCCGGCAATGCGGTGTCCTTTCTGCAGCGAAGACAAAGACCGCGTCGTGGATTCGCGCGCGAGCGGGTCGGCCATCCGCCGCCGGCGCGAGTGCCTGGCTTGCGGACGCCGATACACCACGTACGAGCGGGCCGAGCAGGAGCCGCGCCTCCGGGTCATCAAGAAGGACGGCAGCCGGGAAGCCTACGACCGGAAGAAGATCCGGCAGGGCCTGGTCCTGGCGCTGCACAAGCGTCCGGTGCCGACCGAGCGTCTGGACGAGATGCTCCAGGAGATCGAGGACGAACTGACGGGGACGTACGACGCGGAGATCCCGAGCCGGGCGATCGGCGACCTGGTGATGAAGTACCTGCGGAAAGAGGACCAGGTGGCGTACGTGCGGTTTGCCAGCGTGTATCGGAACTTCAAGGACGTGAGCGAATTCGTGCAGGAAGTGGAACCGATGCTGACGGGAAAGGGCGGGCGTGCCGGCCCCGGGGGCCAAGGAGGGTCGCCCGCCCCCGAGTCGAGGTCGAAACGTGCCGAAGAAGGCGAGCGGAAGGCCGGCGGCGACTGACGGCCTGACGCTCGGAGACGCACGCCGCGAGTCCGCAGGATGCTGCGCAGGCGTGGGGGGACGGCCCCCGGGGTCGTCCCCCACGAAAAGCCTCGCTGAGGATGGGCGGCGTCTCACCAACCAGGGGCCAAGCGGACGGGGGCTGTGGACGAAGAGGGAGAGGTCGGTATGGGGCAGCGCATTGCACAAGTTCGGAAGCGCGACGGCCGAATCATGCCGTTCGATGCATCCAAGATCGCCGATGCCGTTTTCAAGGCGGCGCAGGCGGTCGGGGGAGAGGACCGATTCATTGCCGAGGAACTGGCCGGCGCCGTGTGCGATTATCTGAACCGGCATTACGAGGGCGAGGTTCCCGGCATCGAAGACATCCAGGACATGGTGGAAAAGGTCCTGATCGAAACGGGCCACGCAAAGACGGCGAAGGCCTACATCCTGTATCGCGACCGTCGGTCGCAGGCCCGGCGGCGGACGCAGGTCCGCAAGGAGGCCCGGGAACGTTCGGGCGACACGACGGACCTGGCGCTGCTGGTGGACACGGGCGCGAAGGACGCCCTCGTGCCGTGGGACAAGGGCCGCATCGCCGGCGCCCTGGAGGAGGAGGCGCACCTGGACCCGCGGACGGCCCGGAAGGTGGCCAGCGCGGTGGAGGAACGGGTGCTGGCGTCGGGCCTGACGCGGATTTCGACGAGCCTGGTCCGGGAACTGGTGGACAACGAACTGTTCGAGCGCGGCCTGACGGGCCGGCTGGAGCGGCAGAAGATCATCGGCATGCCGCGCTACGACCTGGAGCAACTCATCTACTCGAAGAGCCAGGAAAACTCGAACATCACGGAGAACAACCCGGAGGCGATCAACCTGACGATCGCCGAGACGGTGCTGAAACAGTTCGCTCTGTCGGAGATTTTCTCGCGCGAGGTGGCCGAGGCCCACCTCACCGGCCGGCTCCACGTGCACGACCTGGGCTACCCGACGCGCGTGTACTGCTCGAGCCACAGCCTGGAGTATCTGAAGAAGTACGGCCTGGACCTGAGGAACCTGGACACGAAAAGTTCTCCGGCGAAACACGCGCGGACGTTGACGGGCCACCTGAACACGTTCCTGGCGTCGATGCAGGCGTACTACGCCGGGGCGCTGGGCGTGGCGTACATCAATATCATGTACGCGCCGTACGTCGAGGAGATGAGCGACGAGACGATGCGCCAGGAGGCGCAGCACCTGATTTTCTCGTGCTCGCAATCGGCGTTCAGCCGCGGCGGCCAGACGCTCTTCCTCGACTTCAACATCCACACGGGCGTGCCGGGCTACCTGAAGGACGTGCCGGCCATCGGTCCGGGCGGCCAGTACACGGGCCGGACGTACGGCGAGTACGCGACGACGGCGCAGCGATTCTGCCGGGCGATGCTCGACGTCTGGCGCGCGGGGGACCGCGACGGCCACCTGTTCGCGTTCCCGAAGTGCGATTTCCACATCAACGCCGACACGTTCCGCGACCCGGCCCAGTTGGAACTGCTGGAGTACGCGTGCCAGGTCGCCTCGGAGAACGGCGTGCCGTACTTCGTCTTCGACCGCGACGAGGTGACGCTGAGCGCGTGCTGCCGGCTGCGGACGGCGATCGAGGACCAGCACATGATCCGGCACCCGGAGAGCATGCGTTTCTGCGGGTTCCAGAACGTGACGATCAACCTGCCGCAGGCGGCCTACCGCGCGGGGACCGGCGACTGGGACGCCCTGCTGAGCCATATTGGCGAGGCGATGGACGTCGCGATGCAGGCCCATCTGGAGAAGCGCGAGTTCATCAAGACGATGATGGAGTCGCCCAAGATGCCCCTCTGGCAGATCGGCCAGAAGGCCAGGGACGGCCGGCCGTACGTCGACCTCGACGCCGCCACCTACATCATCGGCCTCATCGGCCTGAACGAGTGCATCCAGCACATGAGCGGCGAGGAACTGCACGAGTCGGACGCGGCGCTGAAGCGCGGCCTGTACGTCGTGTCGTACATGTACAGCCGCGCCAAGGCCTACTCCGAGCAGTACGGCTTAAAGGTGAGCCTGGAGGAATCGCCGGCCGAAAGCGCGACGCGGCGTCTGGCGAAGGTGGACATGCGGAACTGGCCGGCCGCCCGCGGCCTGGTGAAGGGCGACATCGAGGCCGACGAGTATTACTACACCAACTCGATCCATCTGCGGGCGGACGCGCCGGTGGACCTCCTGACGCGCATCCAGAAACAGGCGAAGTTCCACGCCATGATCGAGTCCGGGGCCATCATCCACGCCTTCGTCGGGGAGGAACGCCCGCCTGCCGCCAGCATCCTGGCGCTGGTTCGCCGAACGTTCGAGGGAACGATCGCGGCGCAACTGACGATCAGCCCCGAATTCACCATCTGCAACGGGTGCCACAAATGGACGGCCAGACTCCAGGACCGTTGCGACTACTGCGGGAGCGAGGATGTGTACGGCATCACGCGGATCGTGGGATACTTCAGCCGTATCGCCAACTGGAATAAGTCGAAATTGGGAGAACTGAGGGATCGGCATCGCGGCAACTACGCCGTGACGCCGGTGTGTCCGCCCGCGCCGTCGGCCTGTGCGGCCAGGACGGAACTCGGCACGGCCGCCGGCTGAGCCGCGCGCTTACGCGGACACATGGTTGGAGGGAGCCCCCTTGCTGACGGTGGAGCCGGGGAGATAAGCCGAAACTCGCCGTCCCGGCTCCCCGTCATTTTTTTGCGGCCCAGGCGTTACCGCCCGAGGGGCGGCGCGCGCCGCGTGACGGGAATACGGCCATGGAAATCGTGCGGGAACAGGAACAGGTGTATCGCGGCGGCGAGAGCGGCGTCAAGTACTTCTTCCGCGGGCCGCACATTGACTGGGGGATCGTTCTGTTCGCCCCGGGCGAGGAACTCGGTCGGCATCTGCACAACGAGGTCGAGGAAACCTTTTACTTCGTCGAGGGCAAAGGAGGACGCCTGGTGGTGGACGGCCGGGAGCATCCCGTCCGCGTCGGCCTGGCCGTCCGCATCGAGGCGGGCGAGGTCCACAACATCGTCAACGACACCGATACGCCGCTCAAGGCCGTCTTCATCAAGTCCTCCTACAACCCCACCGACAAGGTGAACGTGTGATGGAGACGGCCGCGAGGCCGAGGGGAAACGACGGGGGCCGCCGCAACGGAACGGGAGAGGGAGAGCCATGAGGTTTGAAGTGTTCGGAAAACCGGATTGCGCCATGTGCCGGAGCACCAAGGACAAACTGGCCCATCTGCTGGCGAAGGCACAGGCGGCCGACGCGATCGGCCTGTCGTTTGTGGACATGAACTCCATCCAGGGCAGGGCGGAGGGCGCGTTCTACGACGTCCACCACGCGCCGACCACCCTCCTCTGGTCCGACGACGAGGAACCCCTGGCCCGCTGGGAAGGTTGTGTTCCGCCGTCGGCCGAGATCAAGACGTTTCTCTCCGACGTGCGGCAAGTGAGCACGGTGTGAATGCGAACGCGACAGCCCCGTTGCCGCCCATCGCCGGCTATCATCCGACCACGCTGGTCGACTGGCCGGGACGGTTGGCGGCCATCGTCTTCCTGCCGCGGTGCAATCTGCGGTGCCCGTTCTGCCACGCCGGCGCCCTGCTCGCCGACCCCGCCGAGACCATTCCGCTGGCCGCGATCCTCGCGCACATCGAATCGCGCGGCGGGTGGATCGACGGCGTGGTGATCTGCGGCGGCGAGCCGACCGTCTGGCCCGGCCTCGCGCTCCTGTGCGCCGAGTTCCGCCGCGCGGGCCTCGCCGTCAAACTCGACACGAACGGCACGCAGCCGGACCGGCTCGCGCAACTCCTGGAGGCCGGCCTCGTCGATGCCGTCTCCATGGACTTCAAGGCCCCCCTCGACGAGCGATACCACGCGGCCTGCGGGACGGCGGTGGACCTGGAGGCCGTCGGCCGATCGCTCGACCTTCTCGCGGCCTCCGCCGCCGAGTGCGAGTTGCGGACGACCGTCTGCCCCGCCTTCATCGGCGAACGGGAAGTTCATGACATGGGTGAACGGATCGCCGGGGCCGACCGATGGGTCCTCCAGCGGTTCGAGCCGACGCACGCGCTGGATCCCGCGCTGCGCGGCGTCCGGCCGTACGACCCGGCGAGGATGGAGGCGCTGGCCGACATCGGCCGGGGGTACGTCGGCCGGTGCATGGTCCGCGGCCAGCCGGAAACCGAGCGCGTCGGCGCCGGACGAGGCTGACCGTTGTTCCCCGGCCCCAAGATTTTGTGGCTCCCGGATGGGTTGACACTGCCTGGGCGGTTTTCTAGACTGGTGGCCGGTCGTGGCACGGAGCCAGGCCGGCCGGTTCCGTTCGGGGGACGCGGTGGCCGAAACCGCCTTTTTCATCCCGTGGGGCCGCTTTTGCTAAAGTCCGATAACTGGGCGCGTCGATACCATGGACGAAAAGAGAGCGGGGACTGAATGCGCGCACCGTCTAGCCTGACATCGTGCACGCCGATGCCGCGCCGTCTCGTGCTCGCGCTCGTCTGTCTGGCGGGCCTGAGCACCGCGGCGACGGGACCCTCCTGTCTCCAGCGGTCCGGGCCGAACCAGCCTCGCACGCCGCGCGACGTCCAACTCCCCGCCTACCTGAAGGACACCGTCGGCGAAGAGGCACGCTTCGCCGGACGCGAATACATTCCGGTGCAAGGGTACGGCTTCGTGATGGGTCTGGACGGAACGGGGACGCGCGTCGTTCCGCCGGGGGTTCGGCAACAGATTCTCGCCATGATGCAGCGTCATGACGTGGACGATCCGGAAGGTCTGCTGGCGAGTCCCGACACGGCGGTGGTTTCGGTGGGCGGCCTGTTGCCGCCGGGTGTGGCCGAAGGCGAGGCGTTCGACCTCGACGTTCGGGCCCTCGCGAACACCGAGACGACCAGCCTCGAGGGAGGTTTCCTGATGGAGTGCGACCTGTCGCGCGTCGTGGCCGGCCGCAGCGGCGAAATGCGCAGCGAACGCCGCGCCACCGGCCGAGGCGGCATCTTCGTCTCGCCCTTCGCCGCCGAAGGCGTGGGAAGCGCAGCCGGCGACCCGCGCGTCGGCCGGATCCTCGGCGGCGGGCGGGCTGTCCAGACGCGCCACTTCCGCCTGGCCCTCCTCGACCCCTCCGTCCGAACCGCGGACCAGTTGGTCCGCCTCATCAACGCGCGCTTTCCCGGCGCCGCCAAAGGGACGCAAGACCCCGGCCGGGTGGACCTGGAGGTTCCGGCCGCCTATCGCGACTCCAAGCCCGAGTTCCTGGACCTGGTGGGCGCGATCTATCTGCGCGAGGCGCCCGATGCCCGCGACCAGCGCCTCAACCTCCTCATCGAAACCCTCGAGGCGGGCCAGGACATGGACCGCGTCGCCGTCTGCCTGGAGGCGTTCGGGTCGTCGATCGTGCCCCGGATCCGGAAACTGGCCGACCATCCGCGCGAGTCGGTCCGCTTCTACGTCGGCCGCATCCTCGCCCGTCTTCAGGACGGCGAGGCGGTCCACGTGCTGCAGGGAATCGCGCTGGACGGCCAATCGGAGTTTCAGGAATCGGCGGTGCAGGCGCTGGGTCGGCTGGAGAAGGGCCTCGGCCTGGCGGTGCTCGCCCGCGCGCTGGACGCCAAGAGCCCCCGCGTCCGCATCGCCGCGTGGCGGGCGATGCGCCGCGCCGGCCCCGACACGGCCGTCGTCCGCGTCTTCGAGGACCAGTTCGTGCTGAGCGTCGTGCCGACCAAGGCCGAACCGTTCATCTACGTTTCGCGCAACCTCTGGCCGCATCTGGCGATCTTCGGCGACGTCCGTGTCCGCGCGCCGCTGCTGGCCGAGACGCGCCGCGTGACGGCGACCGCGCCGGCCGGCGCGGAGCGCACCGTGCTTTTCACGCGCCGCGAGGGCCGCGACCTGCGGGTCGAGGCGACACTCGAGGTGCGCGACGTCATCGAGAAAATGGCCACCCCTCTGGGTCTCGATAAGAACCCCACGCCGCAAGGCCTGGGCCTGGGGTACAGCGACGTCGTCGGCCTGGTGAATGAACTGGCCCGGAAGCGGGCCATGTCGGGCACGATCGTGCTCGAGCCGCTCGAATACCAGATGGCGGGCGACCGCCCGATCGCCCGGCCGATCACCGTCGAGGAGCCGTAGCCTCTCGGCCGGCGGAACGACGCTGGAGGAAGGAGCGCTCGCAAAGTGGAACTGAAGCGACTGGAAGTGTTCGGCTTCAAGTCGTTCGCCGACCGCACCCGCTTCGATTTCGACTCGGGCATCACGGTGATCGTGGGCCCGAACGGGTGCGGCAAGTCGAACGTCGTGGACGCCGTCAAGTGGGTTCTCGGCGAACAGAGCGCCAAGAGCCTTCGCGGCCGCGAAATGGCCGACATCATCTTCTCCGGCTCCGAAAGCCGGCGGAGCCTCGGCTTCGCGGAAGCCACGCTCACCTTCGACAATTCGAGCGGCCTGCTGCCCATCGACTCGACCGAGGTCGAGGTCAGCCGCCGCCTCTACCGCAGCGGCGAGTCGGAATACCTCCTGAACCGCAAGCCCTGCCGCCTGCGCGACATCCGCGAACTCTTCATGGACACGGGCATCGGCGTCGATGCCTACAGCCTCATCGAGCAAGGCAAGGTGGACGTCCTCCTGCAGTCCAATCCCCAGGAACGCCGCATCATCTTCGAGGAAGCGGCCGGCGTCTCCAAGTACAAGTCCAAACGCCGCGAGGCCGAACGGAAACTCGAACGCACCCAGCAGAACCTCGTGCGTCTCGGCGACATCCTCGAGGAGGTCGAAAAACGCCTCCGCAGCGTCAAGTACCAGGCCGGCAAGGCCCGTAACTTCCTCCAGTACACCGAACGCCTCAAGGAACTCCGCGTCTCCTACGCCCTCAGCCAGTACCACGAACAGGCGACGGCGCTCGAGGCCCACGAGTCGGCACTCCGGGACCTGGGGGACGCGCGGGCCGGCGAATCCGGCGCGCTGGCGGCCCTGGAGGAGGAGCGAAGCCGCCTCGAAACGGAACTCATGGAACTGGAGGGCGAGGCCCGCCGCACCGACGCCCGCCTGAGCGAGATCCGCTCGGCCATCGCGACGGGAGAAAACGAGATCGGCTTCCATCGGACGCGCGTCGGGGAACTGGAGCAGATCGTCGAGCGCGACCGGCGAAAGATCGGCGACCTCTCGGCCCACCTGCGCGAGGTCCAGGCGCTCGTGGAATCCCGCCGGCGCGACCTCGCCGAGGTGGCCGACCTGGCCGCCCGGCAGGAGACGGCCGTCGCCGACATCGAAAAACGCCTCCAGGAAACCGCCGACAGGGTCCGCACGCTCACCGGCCGCATCGAGCACGCCAAGGCACACCTGATGGACCTGGCGCAGCAGAAAAGCCAGCGCTCGAGCCGGCTGGCGAGCCTCGACCTGCGCCTTGAGAACCTGTCGGCCCAGGCGGAGCGTCTCGCGAAGCGGCGCGACGAGATCGCCGCCCACCTGGAGCGCCTGCGCGAACGCGAGGTGGAATTGAAGGCCGAGGCGGCCCGGCTGGAGGCGACCGTCGCCGAACGCCGGCGCGGACTCGAAGAGAAACGCCACGAGGCCGAGGCCAAGCAGAAAGAAGTCGAGAGCGTCGGCGAACAACTCGCCCGCGCGAAAGAACGGGCCTCCGCCCTCGCCAGCCGACGCGAACTCCTGGAGGACCTGGAGAAGCGAGGCGAAGGCATTCCCGCCGCCGTCCGCCGCGTCCGCGAAACGATCCGGACCAACGGCCACGCCGGCCGATGGCGAGGCATGGTGGCGGACCTCATCGAGGTGGACGTCGCTCACGCCGTCCTCATCGAATCCGCCCTCGGGCCCGCCGAAAAACTCCTCATCGCCGAACGCCTGGACGACGTCCTGGTGCTGGCGCGCGACCTGGCGGGCACGCTCCCCGGCCAGGTCCGGTTCCTCGCGCTCGACGCGATCGAGCCGGCCGCCGACGGCAAAGACCTCGCGGCCTATCCGGAAGCGGTCGGCTGGGCGATGCAGTACGTCCGCGTGGACGAATCCGTCCTCCCGGCCGTGGCGCACCTCCTGGGGCGGACGGTCGTCGTCCGGAGCCTCGAAGGCGCCGTCGCCCTGGCGCGCGGGCCGCTGCGCGGATACCGCTTCGTCAGCCTCACGGGCGACGTGCTGGAAGCGGACGGGTCGGTCGCCGTCGGCCCGCCGGGCCCGGAGACGAGCCTCATCTCGCGGCGGTCGGAACTGAGGAACATCGCGGCCGAGCAGGAGTCGGCGGCCCGGCAAATCGAGGCGCTCGACGCCCGCCGACGCCGCGCCGTCGAGGAACTTCAGGCCCTCGACGTCGAGCAGCAGGCCCTCCGCCAGGAGATTTACGAGGCGTCGATGGTCCGGGTCGAGGTCGAAGGGCACCAGCGGCGCCTGGCGGAGACGCGCCAGGAACTGTCGGCCGAGGCCCCGCTCGTGGAAAGCGAACTGGCGGACCTCGGGGCGGAGCGCGAGCGGCTCCTCGGGGAGCGCACCGCCCTCGCGGAAGAGATCGCCAGCCTCGACCGGCAGGCCGCCGACCAGCAGCGATCCATCGACGCCCTCGTCGCCGAGCAGGAAACGCTCCTGGAGGCGCGGACCGCGCTCGAGGAGGAGCGGACGGCGGCGCGGGTGGCGCTGGCTCGCCTTCGGGAGAAGCACACGGCCCTGGTGGACCAGGTGGCGTCGAGCGAACGGGACGCGGCGGCGACGGCCCAGGGCATCGAACAGAGCCAGGCCGACCTCGCCGAGTGCCTGACCCGCATCCGGGATTCGGAGCGGACGATGCTGGCGATCCAGTCGGACTTGGCGCGCCTGTTCCTGGAGAAGCAGGGGGCCGAGGCCGAGGGCCGCCGCCTGGCCGAAGCGGGCGCCGACCGGCGCGGCCGCGTCGCCGCCCTCGGCGAAAAGGAGCGCGGGATCGAGGGCGAGATCGAACGCCTCCAGGGGGAGATTCACGGGCGGGAACTGGCGCGGCGGGAAGTCCAGACCAAGCGCGACGACCTCGTCGAGCGCGTCCGCGATGATTTCCAGATGGACCTCGCCGAACGCTACGCCCAGTGGCAGCCGGAAGAGGTGGATTGGGACGCCGTCGCCGCCGAAATCAAGGATCTCCAGGGCAAGATCGACCGCCTCGGACCGGTCAACATCGAGGCGCTCCAGGAACAGGAAGCCCTCGAGAAACGGGCCGAGTTCCTCCAGAAACAGCGCGACGACCTGGTGTCGGCCCAGACGGCCCTGGCGAACCTCATCGAACGCATCAACCGCGAGAGCCGCGAACGTTTCATAACCACCTTCCAGGCGGTGCGAGGTCACTTCCAGGAACTGTACCGGAAACTGTTCGGCGGCGGCAAGGCCGATGTGTTTCTCGAGGACGAAACGGACGTGCTGGAGAGCGGGATCGAGATCGTGGCCCGCCCGCCGGGCAAACAACTCCAGCGGATCAGCCTCCTGTCGGGCGGCGAAAAAGCGATGACCGCGGTGGCGCTCTTGCTGGCGGTCTTCCGTGCCCGGCCGAGCCCCTTCTGCCTCCTCGACGAAGTGGACGCGTCGCTGGACGAGGCGAACATCGACCGCTTCGTCTCGCTCGTCAGGGAGTTCCTCGACCAGTCGCAGTTCGTCATCATCTCGCACAGCAAGCGCACGATGAGTATCGCGGACGTGCTTTACGGCGTGACGATGGAAGAGCCGGGCGTCTCGCGCAAAGTCAGCGTCAAGTTCAGCGACCTGCACGACCAGGGCCTCCTCGCCGAGGAACCGGCCGAGCCGCAGGAGACGTCGCAGCCGCAGGAGACGCCTCAGCCGCAGGAGACGCCGCAAACGCAGGAAGCGGCCGAGGCCGCGACCGTCGGCTGAGCCGCTGCGGAGGCCCCGGAGAATCGGACGCATGGTCTGGCGAATCTCAAGTGCGTTCCTCGCGCTTCTCACAGCAGCGGTGGCCGGGGCAGGCTGCGCGGCCACAGCCGGCCGAGACGCCGAGCCGCAGAACTTGGCTTGCACGATCGAGCGCGTCGGCGCGGACGGGCCGGGCCTCCCGGAGCGCGTGCGCGTGACGATTCGCAACTCCAGCGCGGAGCCGGTCCGCCTGACGTTGCCAAGGCCTCTGCCCGGAGAGGACGAATCCGGCGACGTGCTGTTTCCGCTCCTTGGGCTCTTTCTCCGCGACGCGCAGGGGCATGAAGAGGCGCCAGTTTACGCGGACGTTCGGGCGCGGCGGTCGGAGGCGCCGAGAAGCGTGACGCTTGCCCCGGACGGTGCGTGGTGCCGGGAATATGCGCTCGCGAGTTTCTACTTCTGGGGTCCGTGCGGGCCGGATACGGGCGGCGGTTTCACGAGGTACTTCAGGCCGGGCGAGACGGAGTTGAAACTGACGGCGGGCGTCGTTTTTGATTTCAAAGAGGATGCCGTCGCAGAGAAAGCGATTGTGGAATCCGAACCGATCGTGGTCCGGTGCGCGTTTGAGGGCTGGCTCTTCAAGAAGAATCCGCCCCCGTAGCGCGGGGCTCCGATAGAGGTTGAGCGCCTAATGCCCGACGACCCGCAAGCCTCGACGACGCCGAAACGCCTGCCGGTCCTTCCGTTGCGCGGGCTGGTGGCGTTTCCCGGCCTGGTGATGACGCTCCAGGTCGGTCGGGAACCCTCCGTGACGGCCGTCCACGCGGCCATGGCCGCCGACCACCGCATCCTGCTGGTCGCCCAGCGCGACCCGGACCTGGCGGACCCCGAAGGCAAGGACCTGTTTGCGGTCGGCTGCGTCGGCGAGGTCCTCCAGTGTTTCCGGGAAGCGAGCGGCATCTACAAGACGATCGTCGAGGCGTCGGAGCGGGCCCGCGCGGCGAACGTGAGCGCCGAAGGCGGATGCCTCCGCGCGGAGGCCGAGCCGATCCAGGAGCCCGTCTGCGAGGATGCCGAGGCCGAGGCCCTCATGCGCACAGTCCAGGCGCGGTTCTTCTCCTACCTCGGGAAGAATCCGAGCCTGCCGGAAAGCGTCGGCCGGCTCGTCAGCCAGGCCTCGGACGTCGGCCGCCTGACGGACCTGGTGGCGACGTACCTGGTGATCCCGTTCTCCGATAAGCAGCGCCTGCTGGAGATGACGGAGCCGGGCGACCGGCTGAACGCCCTGGCCGAGGTCCTGGAGAACGAGATTTCGCTGCTGGAAATCCAGGACCGCATCGGCGACCGCGTCCGCTCGCGCCTCAAGCAGAGCCAGAAGGAGTATTTCCTGAAGGAGCAGTTGCGGGCGATCGAGGAGGAACTCGGCCAGGAGGACCCGGCCGGTGCCTCGATCGCGGAACTGGGGGAGAAAATCCTGTCGGCGGGCATGCCGGAGGAGGTCCAACGCCTCGCGCTGGCGGAGCACGCCCGCCTCGGCCGCATGCTCCCCCTTTCGCCTCAGTCCGTCGTCATCACCGAGTATCTCGACTGGCTCATCCACATGCCGTGGACCGCCTCGACCGAGGACAACCTGGACCTGCGGCACGCTCAGCAGGTTCTCGACGAGGACCATTACGGTCTGGAGGAGCCGAAGGAGCGGATCCTGGAGTTCCTGGCCGTCAAAAAACTCTCGAAGCGGATGCGGGAGCCGATCCTCTGCTTCGTCGGCCCGCCGGGTGTCGGCAAGACGAGCCTCGCCAAAAGCGTCGCGCGGGCGCTGGGCCGGCGCTTCGTCCGCAAGAGCCTGGGCGGCGTGCGGGACGAGGCGGAAATCCGAGGCCACCGGCGAACCTACGTCGGCGCACTCCCCGGGCGCGTCGTTCAGTCCATCCGCAAAGCGGGCGTCCGCAACCCGGTGTTCCTTCTGGACGAGATCGACAAGATGGGCGAGGACGCGCACGGCGACCCGGCCAGCGCGCTCCTGGAGGTCCTCGACCCGGACGAGAACTACGCCTTCAGCGACCACTACCTGGAGGTCGAGTTCGACCTGTCGGGGGTGCTGTTCATCTGCACGGCGAATCTGGCGTCGTCGATCCCGCCGGTGCTGCTGGACCGCCTGGAGGTTATCGAACTGGCGGGGTACACGCTGGAAGAGAAGGTCGCGATTGCCCAGCGCCACCTCTTGGCCGAGGAAATGGAGGCGCACGGCCTGGGGGCCGGCGCCGTCGAGTTGCCGACGGACGTCCTTCGCCACGTCATCGAGGCGTACACGCGCGAGGCGGGGGTCCGGAACCTGCGGAAGTGCCTGGCGCGGATGCTGCGGAAGGTCGCCGCCGAGGTCGCCGCCGAGGTCGCCGCCGCACCCCCTTCGAGCGAGCCCGCCGGGCCGCGCGTCCTTGAGCGCGAGCGCGTCCGCGCGTTGCTCGGCCCGGCGCCCTACCGCCGCCAGCCCACCGGTCCGGCCGAACGCGTCGGCACGGTCACGAGCCTGGCGTGGACCGAGTTCGGCGGGCGGAGCATGGCCATCGAGGTCTCGTGCATGCCCGGCAAGGGGGAACTGACGCTGACCGGCCAACTCGGCGCCGTCATGCAGGAATCCGTCAAGACGGCCCTCTCGTGGGTGCGCGCGAAATGCGCCCGCCCGGGAACCATCCCGATGCGCCACACCGTGGACATCCACGTCCACGTGCCGGAAGGCGCCACCCCCAAGGACGGACCGAGCGCGGGGCTGCCGGTCGTCTGCGCGCTGGCGTCGGCGCTGTCGGGCCGGCCGGCGCGGAACGACGTGGCCATCACCGGCGAAGTGACGCTCCAGGGAAGGGTGCTGCCGGTGGGCGGCATCAAGGAGAAGGTCCTCGCCGCCCACCGCGAGGGGATCACGCAGATCTTCCTGCCGCGCGACAACGAGGACGACCTGGAGAAGATTCCCGAGGAGGTCCGTCGGGCGATCCGATTCACCTTCGTCGAGCGCGTGGAAGACTGCCTGCGCGAGGTGGTTCCGGGTCTCAGGAGCCAGTTCCGCGCCCGTGCCGACACGCACCTTTATCGCCGCGAGGAGGCGTAACCTCCGGCGGCGCTAGCCCTGGTTTCGTATTTTATGCGCGGCGGTTCTCCTGAACCGCCGCGATTTCCAAGACGTTTGGGAGGGTGGCGGGTCAGGAGACCCGCCACCCTTTAGTTGTGAAACCAGTTCTAGCCCTTCGGGGTGTCCTTGGGGGCGGGCTTCGGCTCCTTGGGTTCGCCCGTTTCGCCGGGTTTCGGTTCGCCTTTCTCGGGCGCCGCCTGTTTTACCTGCCACGCCTCATAAACGCTGACGTCCTCGCCTTTGACGCCCGTGATCTGCTCGAGGGCATTCAGATAAATGGGCTTGAGATCCCCGGCGGTCTCGGCCTTGAAGGCGCCCAGGACGGCGCCGACGGCCTGGGTGGAGCCGGCGGGCGCCAGGAGGCCGATCGCCCCGACGGTTTGCGCCCGCGCCCACAAGTTTTTCATCGCCAGGTTCTCGATGAGGATCGGCAGCACCTTGGCCGCGCCCGCGTCCTCTCGCTTGAGCGTCCGGTAGGCCAGGATGGCGGCGGCGCCGCGGGCCTGCTCCTCGGGGTCCTTAAGGAGCCGAAGCAGGAGGTCCGAATCGACTGGTTTCTGCTGGACGGCCAGTCCGATGGCGGCGGCGGCGCGCACGCTTCGGCTGGTGTCCTTCGTCATTTCCACCAGCCTCTGCCGGGCCGACGCGTCCGCGGAAAACGTCATGCCGAACAGCGCCAACTCGCGTATGACCGGGTCCTCGTCCGACGAATCCTTGAGGATGGCCTGGAGGTTGGCGGCGGCGACCTGTCCGGCGGCGTTGCGGACGGCCGCCAGATCCGCGGGGTTGCCTTGCGCGTTGGCCTGGTCGTGGGCCCGCCTCAGGTCCCTCAGGACGACGCGCAGGTCGTTCTGCGGCAGCGGTTTCGTCAGGAGCCGGCGCTGGAGCACGTTCGCGTGAAGGGTCTTCACGGCGGGGGTCCACCGGCCGTCGGGCATCTCCTGGATGTAGGCCTGGAGGGTTTCGACGGCGGCCGCGAGGTCGTCGCTCTGGGCCTGCTCGAAGGCGCGGCGGAGGCGTTCGGCGTCGGCCCGGGCTTTCGCCAGGTCGTCGCCTTCGAGCCGTGCGGTCTTGACGCGTTTGGCCTCGAACGTGCGGGTGACGCGTTGTTCGGCGGCATCGCCCTTTTCGCCCAGGATGTTCGTGGCCGTGATGTGCTGCAACCCGCTCCCGTCCAGCGCGACGGACATGCGTGACTCGATCTTTTCGACGGTGATGCGTCCGGCGATCTCTCCGGCGAGCGCGGCCGTGGCCGTCACGTCCAGCACCGCGCACGCAAGGCCGCCGACCGTCTTGACCTCGACGAACTTCGTCTTGACGGTCCCGCGGACAGCGCCGAAGTCCGCGTCGTGCGACCACTCGTCGCCGGGGCTGACCGCCTGCTCGGGCAGGTATCGCGTGGCCCCGAAAAACAGTGAGAGGGCGACCGTCGGATTCTCGACCGGCTTGATGGGTTCGGCGGGTTCGCCCCGCAGGCCGCGCTCGTCGAGGTTGATCTGGGGCGGGCTGGTCTGCCGGCGTGCGTTTTCCGGCACGTCCGGGAGGCGGTCCTTGCCGTTCTCCTCGAGCGAGACGAGGCGTTCCTCCTGCGGCGGCTCGAAGATGACGACCCGCACGGACGGCGGTTCCATCTTCGCCTCGACCGTCAACTCCTCGCGCGTGCCGGTCTGTTCGGTGACGGTCCGCCGGCTGTTTTCCCCCCGGTGCTGGACGGTTTCGGTCCGCAGGGTCTGCTCGAAGACGTATTGGTCGCCCGGCTGGGCGAGGTGGCGCAGGGTGTAGGGTTGTCCGCGTGCGATCGTCGCCGGCACGAGGGCGGCGGCGCAGGCGAGCACGGCGCAGGCTGTCAGGCGGGTTTTCATCGGCGTTTTCCTTTTCGTTGGTTGGAGCCCGCGGCGGGGCTCGGTTCGTCGGGAGGCGGTTCGTAGTCGGTGCGCCGATGCGGATGGGTGCTCCGGTTCAGCCACACCAGAGCCGCGACGGCCGCGGCCGCCATCGCCGCCCCCACGTTCTGGCTGATCGTCAGGCCGCCCAGGTTCCCCGCCGCCGCGCCGTGGCCCAGCCATCTCAGGAGCGTCGGCAGCCCCAGAAGATACGTCTCCGCCTCGTCCGCCCGCGTGTACTCCAGGAGAAATCGGCTGACGGCATAGAGGAGGATGAAGAAAAAAAAGATCTGGCCGTGCCGACGCTTCCACCGGAAGGCGAGGTGGAGGACGGCGAACAGCCCGGCCGCGTTCACCAGCGAGTACAGTTGCGACGGGTGGATCGTCCACGCCTGGCGCGCCCCCGCCAGGGAACCCGTGACCGCTCCGAGGGCCGGGCCGAAGCCCTCGGCGGAAAGAATCGCCCCCTTCAGGCCCGCGGATGCGAGGAACGCGTTCGCAGAGTGCTCCCAGGGGATGGACCCGACGGGCCAGGCGAACGCCCAGGGCAGGTGAGATTCATCGCCATAGCAGCACCCGTTCAGAAAACAGCCCATCCGGCCGAACGCCAAGCCCAACGCCAGGCTCGGGGCGACGATGTCGAGCCAGTAAAGCACCGGCCGGCGCGACAGCCGGAGATACGCGACGACGCCCGCGGCGCCCAGCACGAGACCCCCGTAGTACGTCAGGCCGCCCTCCCAGATGGCGACGAGGTCCAGGGCCGACCGGAAGTGCTCGCGGTACTGGAGAACATAGAAGAGCCTCGCGCCGAACACGCTGCACACGAACGCGATGAGCCCCGCGTTGTAAATGACGTCGGGGGATTGCCTCCGGCTCCGCGCCCGCCAGGCGGCCACCAGGATGGCCGACAGAAACCCGAGGCACATCATCGCCCCGTACCCGTAGATCGTCAGGGCGTGTTCCGTGCCGGGCAGCGCCAGGCGAAAAAGGATGGGGCGCACCACGTTCTCCTGAGAGCGGCCGGCTACGGGCCGCGGACGATGGAATTGTTCTCGCCCAGCACGATGGTTCGCGCGACGTGGCCGGCCAGTTCCTCGGGCCCGAGGTACGCAAAGCCCATGATGATCAGGTGGTCGCCGACCGCCGCCAGACGGGCCGAGGCCCCGTTGAGGCAAACGGCCCCGCCGCCGCGATCGCCCGGAATGGCGTACGTCACCTGGCGCGAGCCGTTCGCCAGGTTCGACACGAGGACCGCTTCGCCCGGCACGAGGCCCACGGCCTCCATCAGGTCCTTGTCGAGGGTGATGCTCCCCTCGTAGTCGAGGCGCGTCTCGGTTACGGTCGCCAGATGGATTTTTGCGCGCAGCACTTTGATCTGCATCAGTCTATCCGTCCTCCGTTCTCAGCCCCCGAGGTTCCGCAGGAGCACGTTGTCGATGAGGCGCGTCCGGCCGACCCGCGCCGCCAGGGCCACGAGCGCCCGGTCCTCGATCCGCTCCAGGTCCGCCAGCGTGTCCGGGTCGACGACGGCCACGTACTCGAGCGCGACGCCGGGCTCCTCGCCGACGAGCCGGCGGACGCCGTCGGCCACGCTCGCCGCATCGCGCTCGCCCGCCTCGATCCGTTCGCGCGTCTGGGCGAGCGCCCGGCCCAGCACCAGCGCGCTGGCGCGCTCGGGGGCCGAGAGGTACTGATTTCGGCTGCTCGTCGCCAGGCCGTCGGCGTCCCGCACGAGCGGGCACGCCCGGATTTCGACGGCCAGGTTCAGGTCCCGTGCCATCTGCCGGACGACCGCCAGTTGCTGGGCGTCCTTCTCGCCGAAGTAGGCGGCGTCGGGGCGGACGATGCCGAAGAGTTTCGCCACCACCGTGCACACGCCGTCAAAATGTCCCGGCCTGGACGCCCCGCACATCTTTTCGGTCATCCCGGCGACGTGGACCGTCGTCGCGAACCCCGCCGGGTACATCTCCGCCGGCTGCGGGGCGAAGACGAGGTCCACGCCTTCGTCCCGGCAAATCTTCAGGTCCTTTTCCAGCGGCCGGGGATACGACTCGTAATCTTCGCCGGGCGAAAACTGCGTCGGGTTCACGAAGAGGCTGACGACGACGAACCCGTTTTCCGCGCGGGCGGCCCGCAGGAGGCCCACGTGGCCGTGGTGCAGCGCCCCCATGGTCGGGACGAGTCCGACCCGCTCGCCCCGCCGGCGCGCTTCCCGCACGGCCTCCCGGACCTGCCCGATTGTCGCTGCCACCGCCGCCATGGCCTCTCCGGCGTCCGTCCCGTCGTCGGCACGGGCGGTCGATGCACCCGCGACCGGGCATTATAGCCCCCCCGGGGCCTGCATACAAGGGACCCGCCGGCCGCGAAGCGAAGGAGGGAGGGGCTGCCCGGGCGTCGGGGCGGTCAGGGGGCCGGGGATGCCGCCGGTTCCATGTATTCCACGACGACGTTCAACGCTGTCGCACCTTGGATGCGCAGATAGAATTGGCCCGGCACGTGGCGGATGATCGTGCTGCCTTGGTCGGCCGTGAAACTTTCCGCCGGCGTGATCGACCGTTTCACCTCCGAATATCGCGGGTCCACGTAGCAAACGTTGACATGGATGGCTGCATGTTGCATGACGCGCTTCAGGTTCCACGAGAATCGCCATTTCGCAGTGGGGATCTTGAAAACGGTGCTCTCGATGGTGTGTGTGCTCTTCATGGCGGTCGACACCCCGACTCGGCGCCAGACCGTCTTCTCCGGCGTCGAAGAACCTGGTGCGCCCGCGGTCGGCTTCGCCGGCGTCTGAGCCGGGGTCGGTGGAGCCGGCTCCGCCCCCTTCTTCACAATCCGCTCTTCCAGGGCCTTGTCGGGGTCGGCGAAGTATTTGGCGGCCTCGGCCTTCACCAGCGCGTCCGCGAGCCAGCCCTCGCGGGTCCAGATGCGCACGGGCAGGTCGTTCTCGGGTCCCAGTTTCCGCTGGCTCGACGGGAAGATCCAGACCGGTCCGGTTCCCAGGGTCTTGGCGGCCAGTTCCTTGGCACGGTCCGCGTCCGCCGCGCATGCCGCGTCGTAGAGGCGGAGCCGCACGGTTTTGCCCTCGCGCTGAACTTCGAATGTGTCGCCCGCGACGATCTGCTGGATGGGGGCGGCGAAGGCGGGCGGCGGAGGCGGCGGGACGTCCGCCGGCGCCGCGGCAGGCGGGGCCTCCGCCGGAGTGAACGTTACCGCGGCCATGTCGCTGCGCCGCTTCGCCAGGTTCGACTTGATCAGGATTTCCGAGAGCCAGCCCTTCTTCGTCCACACGCGGGCTCGGACCTCTCCCGGCGCGCCGGGATTCAGCGGCGCGCAGGGGAAGATCCAGAACGGTTCCGCCTCGAGCAGTTGCGCAGCGAGGAACGCGGCGCTCTGGAGGCGCGGGGGGTCCAGGTCGCTCGAATCGGCGTCCCGGAGGCGGATCGTCATCGTCCGCCCCTCCCACTCGAACTGGAAGGAATCGCCCTGGATCTTCGTAACGGCGGCGAGGTATGTCGTGTAAACAGCCGGTGGCGGGGGAAGGATCGCCGCGGCCGCCGTCTCCGCACGCCCCGCACCAGGAAGGGCCACGACCACGAACAGCACTGCAGCCAGGACCAGGGCGGCTCTGGAGCCGCCGGCGTCGCTTGCAAGCATTGGGGTGAGTCCTTTCCTTGGGGCCGGGATCTCTTTTTCGGCCGTCATGATAACGTAGCCGCGCGCCCGATTCAATACATTTAGACGCTCGGAGCAGGGCGCCGGTTCCCCGGGAAATGGGGCCGGCAGCGGGGTTTACCCGACCGATTCGGCGGCGTAGTGTACGGCCATCAGGCAGAGGCCCTGGGGCGGGGCGGTGGGGCCTGCCGCTTCCCGGCTCCCGGCCGCAAGAGCCTCGGCCACCCACTCGGCCGTCCGATGCCCGCGCCCGACCTCCACCAGCGTTCCCACCAGGTTCCGCACCATCCGATAGAGAAAACCGTCGCCCTCGACGTCGAAATGGATTTCGCGGCCGGCTTCGGTGACGTCGAGGCGGAAGACCTCGCGGACCGTGTTCTCGCGGCCGGTCCCGCGGCCCTCGAAACTCTTGAAATCGTGCCGGCCCACCAGGAGCCGCGCCGCCTCCCGCATCGGTTCCACCTCGATCGGCCGGTACCAGTGCCAGACGTATCGTGCCTCGAAGATGGGTTTGGCCCGGCCGCGGTAGAGGCGGTAGCGGTAATGTTTGCGGACGGCATCGTGCGAGGGGGAGAAGTCCGGCGCCGCCTCGGCCACGTCGGCCACCGCGATGTCATCGGGCAGGCGGCTGTTGAGCGCGGCTTGGAGGCGCGCCGGCGTGATGTCGCGCTCCGTCTGCACGGCCGCCACCTGCCCGAGGGCATGGACGCCGGCGTCGGTCCGGCTCGCGCCCTCGACGGCGGGGCGCTCCACGAGGATCGTCGCCAGCCGCTCCGCCAGCGTCCCCTGGACGGTCACGAGGCCCGGCTGCTCCTGCCAGCCGTGGTAGGCCGTCCCGTCGTACTGGACCGTCATTCGGATGCACCGCATGAACCGAGTGTACCGGCCGGCCGGCGCGCCCGCCAGTCATACCGTTCCGCCGAAAATACCCGGGGGAGCAGTGCCAGACCAACGAGGACCCATGGAAATGTGCCTGTTGCTCCGGCCCGCAGGTCCGGTCTTCATGTCTGGGTCGGCCGGAAGCCGCGCTATTCCGGCATCCAGTTCCGCGCGCCGTGAACGATGCCCGTTATCCAAACCTGGTCGGTTTCGAGGCGGTACATGATGCGATAAGGGGCGACCATAACCTCGCGGCATGCTGCGTTGCCGATCTCGGGAAGGATGCGGCCGGATTCCGGAAAGCGGGCGAGGCGGTCGGTGGCTTCCATAAGCCGGGCGACGAAAAGGGCCGCGTTGTCCGCGGAGTCCCGGGCAATGTACTGGGCAATGGCTTCAACGTCTGCAAGCGCCGCCGGCGCCCACATTACTTGAGCCATTTCTGAAGCCTCTGCCGGACTTCCTCGTGCGGCACGCCTTGGCCTTGACGTATCTCGCCCTCGCCGTGCTCAAACTTCGCGCGGACGTAGAGGGCATGAATGATGTCGTCCATGCTGGCATCGTCGGGCATGGCGTCGATGACGTGCCTTGCGGCTTCCTTGGCGACCATGATTTGGTTCCCTTAATCCGCCTGCGGCGGAAAGATGGTCGGGGCGACTGGATTCGAACCAGCGATCTCCTGCACCCCATGCAGGCGCGCTAACCAAACTGCGCTACGCCCCGACCGAATTTGCGTCGTCAAGTTTTGGTTCGACTGAACCGCCTGCCCTCGCGCCGGCTAACCGCTTCTTCTCCCGCGAACCCGCAACACTCTTCAGATACCGTTCGCGCCTCACGGCAGAGACACGATCCGGATGTTCTTCCTTATACACCAGTTCCCACGGCCCGTTCTGGTCCGTGAATCGGCTTCCCCGCCCCTCCTTGTGCTGCCACACCCGCCGGTCCAGATTGTTCGTATTCCCGATGTAAAGTTTCCCGTTTCGCAAACTGCGGAGGATGTATACCCAAAACACCGCGTCTTTCTTGACCAGCGACCTTCCCGCCGGGACGCGCTAACCAAACTGCGCTACGCCCCGATAGTGGGGCCGCCCGAAGGCAGCCCCCTTGGATTCCCATCCCACGCGACTGGATTATGAGCCAACCGCTCTGGTCTGTCAAGGTCGTACCTCGCCGCCGGCGCAGCGCCCTGCTCAGCCGGCCCTCATCGGGGTCGGCGGGCGAGCAACTGGGAAAACATCCTCCCGCCGCGGGCGATGCCGTCGCGCGCGAGGACCAGCTCGAAACCGTCGAACGCCGCCGCCAACTCGCCGTCCGCGACGGTGTGGCCGGGGTCGAGCGGCCGGCCTTCCCGCCCCGGGTCCTGCCGGTGGAACGTCTCGTAAACGACGAACCCTCCCGGCGCGACACATTCGCGAATGGCCGGCAGAAGGGGCCGATGCAGGAACCGCAGCACCGTCACGAGGTCGTACCTTTCCGCCGGCAGGACCGGTTCGCGCCGCAGGTCTGCCTGGATTGTGTTCAGGCGCACGCCCGAGCGCCGCGCGAGGTCCTGCGCGCGCTCGAGGGCGTCCGGCAGACGGTCGATGGCGTCCACTTCGTAGCCGCGCATCGCCAGGTACACGGCATCGCGCCCGGTGCCGCAGGCGATGTCGAGCGCGCGGCCGGCGAGCGATCCGGTCGCGGCGGCGATGTGCTCGAGTGCCTCGACGAGAAACGGGCCGGGTCGCCAGAGCGCCGCCCGCGAAGGTCCGCACTCCCGCAGGTCGTCCGCGGCAAGGGCCGCCGGCTGAACGGCGTATCCCCGGAGGCGAAGGGCCTCGGCGGCGGCCTTCCAGCGGGCCGGGTCGTCGTCGTAGAGGCGGACCGCGGAGCCCTTGGGCGGCAGTTCGTGGGCCCGCCGGGCGAGTTCGTCGAGCGGGATACTGACCGCGCCGGGGGCGTGGCCGGCCAGGAACCGCGCCGCCGCGCGGACGTCCAGAATCGGAAGAGGAACCGCTTCGCCGTCTGCTCTCACGCCACAACCCCATTGACAACCGGCCCCCGCGACGCTAAAAAACCTGCCTGTAAGGCCCGAGCCGGGCCGAACCGAAAGGATACGAACCGATGGACGTGAAAGCAATCGAAGCCAGGATTTTCGCCACCCCCGTGCCCAAGGTCAAGAAGGTCGCGCTGGCCTATAGCGGGGGCCTGGACTCGAGCCTGGCCGTTGAACTCTTGCGGCGCGCCTACAAGGTCCGGGACATCGTCGCCATCACGTGCGACGTCGGCCAGGGCGACGAGGAAATCGCCGTCTCCAAGGCCAAGGCCAAGGTCCTCCGCGTCAAGCCCATCATGCTCGACGTGACGAAGGAGTTCACCGAGAACTGGCTGGCCAAGGCCATCCGCGCCAACTCCGACTACGAGGGCTATCCGGTCTCGACGTCGATGACGCGGCAACTGGTGGCGAGGGAGGTGGCGCTCAAGGGCAAGGAACTCGGCTGCGACGCCCTCATGGAAGGATCGACCGGCAAGGGCAACGACCAGTACCGCATGCACAACGTCTTTAAGATGTTCGCCCCGAAGTGCCAGATCCTCGTCCCGGTCCGCGACTTCGACCTGACGCGCGGCGAAGAGAAGGCGCTCTGCGAGGCGTGGGGCGTCCCCGTGGACGAGCAGATCGAGGGCGGCGACGACAAGACCCTGTGGTGCCGATCCATCGCCTCGGGCGCCATCGGTCTGGACCAGGAACTGCCGGACGACATCTGGATGTGGCTCGTCCCGCCCGAAAAGGCGCCCGACAAACCCACGGAGATCACCATCCGCTTCACCGAGGGCATTCCGACCCACCTCGACGGCAAGAAGATGGCGCTGGGGAAACTCATCCCGGAACTCAACTGTGTCGCGGGGGCGAATGGCGTCGGACGCATCGACATGTTCGAGGACGGCATCATGGACCTCAAGAGCCGCGAAATCTACGAGGCCCCCGCCGCACACGTCATCCTCCGCCTCCACCGCGACCTCGAGCAGTGGTGCCTGACGAAGGACGAACTGGAGTTCAAGGCCGTCGTGGACCGCAAGTGGGCGTACCTCGTGTACCACGGGATGTGGTACCACCCGCTCAAGCGCGAACTGGACGCTTTCGTCGCGGCCAGCCAGCGGTTCGTCTCCGGCGAGTACCGCGTCAGCCTCTACAAGGGCAACATCACGATCGTCCACCGTGAATCCGAGACGGGCCTCTTCTCGCCCGAAATCCGGTCCATCAAGGCCAAGGGCTTCGCGCAGACGGCATGCAAGGATGCGGCCCTGGTGCGCGGCATTCCGTTCGAGATCCTCGCCCGCCGCGGAGGCATCGAGGACTGACAGGGACGAAGGGACGAAGGGACGAAGGGACAGAGGGACGAAGGGACGGAGGCGTTTTTCCAGCCTTTCGTCCCTTTGTCCCTCGCCCCTTGAGAAATAGCGTGGCGGGTCAGGCCGGTCCGCCGTAGCCTCGGCGAAGGCGGGAGACCCGCCGCCCTTTTTTGTAAAAAAATCTTATCTCTGCGCTCTCTGCGGTCTCTGCGTTGAGATAGCGTTGCGGAATTACCGCTCCGCTTTGCGGATCGGGCCGATGTACTCCGTCGCCACCACCACGTCGTCGAACCACACGCGGTTCACCTTGTTCGTCTTCGCGGAGTGCTCCGTCACGTAACTCATCAGCCAGAAGGCGTTCGCCTTGAGGTCCGCGCTCGCGCGCCACGCGATGCCGCCGAAGTCGCCGACCTTCTTCCCGTCCACCCAGAACGCCTGCCTTCCGTCGGCCCGGCCCGGCGTGTTGGCTTGGATCATCATTTCCATGGCGTACCAGCGTCCGCGCTCGGGCACGACGGCGGGCTCGGGCATGAAGGAATTGCCCCAGTACTTCCCGTCGCCGCTCTGCTTCATTTTCCACCAGTAGGTGTAGAAGTTCCACGCGCCCGGCGCGGGGTGTTTGCCCCATCGTCCCCACGGTTCCAGGCCCGTGGAGAACTTTTTGTCGCAGGCCGGAAGTTCGCCTGCGCCGCCGGTCGGCCAGCGCGTGGCGGGCAACTCCGCCACGATCGTCACGAAATGGTGGATGTAGTCCGAGTCCGGGGCGAACCGGACGTACCAGCGGGCGTGCATCTTCTCGACGCCGCGCTCGAACCGCCGAAAGAGGTGCCCGCCCGTGTTCGCGCCGAGCGTCGCTGTCACGAGGAGGCTCTTCTTCCCGGCGCTCGCCGCCGGAACGTCGTCCGAAAAGGAAAGCGCCCCGGCCTTGTTCGAGATTTCGGTCCAGCGGTTCTTGTCGAGCGCGGCCGTCTCGAAGTTTTCGTAGAGGAGCACGCGCTCATCCTTTTCGATCCCTGAGTCGCCGGGGTACTTGGCGGCGATGCCGCCCGCCCCCTCGGGCAGTGCGTCAGGTGCGGCCGCCGCCGTGCGGCCGGCCAGGAGGGCGAGGCACACCACCAGCATCACCACCATGGCATATCGCATGAGGCGTCTCCCTTCTTCTAGTGCCGCTTCCAGAAAGGTGCTGTGACTTCCGTACGCCGGGTGCCACCCCGCTGAAAGTGGTACTACCTTTCTGGAAACGGCACCAGCGACCACTCCCTTGGTTCTGCGCACGAGGCCGGGAGGATGCCCCGCCGCTTGCGCGGCGGGCTCGAACAGCTGCGGTGCTACGCGCCTACGCAACCAGCGACCTGCGCGATGGTCTCCTCGATTTCGCTGCGCGTCACGCCCAGGTTGGTCACGGCGCGCACACTCGTGGCGTCGCGGGCCAGCATGAGGACGCCCATTTTCGCGAGGCGCTCGATGAGCCGCGCCGCCGGCATGTCCTTTACGTAGAAGACGACGATGTTCGTCTCGACGGTCGTGGGGTCGATGGCAATGCCCGACAGGGGGGCTATGCCCTCGGCCAGGCGCCGGGCGTTGGCATGGTCCTCGGCAAGGCGCTCGCGGTGGTGGTCGAGGGCGTAGAGGGCCCCGGCCGCGATGATCCCGGCCTGCCGCATGCCGCCGCCGAACATCTTGCGGAACCGCCGCGCCCGCGCGATGAACTCGCGCGGGCCCGCCAGGGCCGACCCGACGGGGGCCCCCAGGCCCTTCGAGAAGCAGACGCTCACGCTGTCGAAGTGGGTGGCGTAGTCCCTCTCGGGCACGCCCGAGGCCACGGAGGCGTTCCAGAGACGGGCGCCGTCGAGGTGCACTTTCAGTCCGGCATCGCGTGCGGCCGCCGCGACTTCGGCGACCAGGCCGACGGGCCAGACCGCCCCGCCGCCGCGGTTGTGCGTGTTCTCGACGCACACGAGCCGCGTGCGCGGGAAGTGTTCGTTCGCCGGACGCAGGACCGCCCGCACCTGGTCGGCGGTGAAGCGTCCGCGGTCGCCCTGGATGAGGCGGCACATGACGCCCGAGAGGGCCGCCGGGCCGCCCGACTCGAGGAAATAGGTGTGGGCCTCGGCCTCGATGAGGATCTCGTCGCCCGGCTCGGTCCACGTCCGGATGGCGACCTGGTTGGTCATCGTGCCGGAGGGCATGTAGACGGCGGCTTCCTTGCCGAGGATCTCGGCGGTGCGGAGCTCGAGGGCCGCCACGGTCGGGTCGTCGCCGAGAACGTCGTCGCCCACCTCGGCCTCGGCCATGGCGCGGCGCATGGCGGCGGTGGGGCGGGTGACCGTGTCGCTTCTCAGGTCGATCATGGCCGGCTCCTCGTGCGGGCGCCGGGCCGGCGCTTGCATCGCCGCGGCCGGGCACGTATCGTAAGGTGACCATCTTCCGCAGGGGAGGTCAAGGGTTATGTCGAAGAAGGCCAAGGCCGGCCCGCTCCGGCCGTACCGCGGGAAGCGCCGCTTCGAAAAGACGCCCGAGCCCGAGGGCACGCTCGCCGCGGTCCTCATCCCGCTCCTCGCCTGGCCCATCTTCGTTCATGTCGCGCGCATCCGCCGCCGCTAACCGCGCCCCGAGCGTAAGTCAGAGCAGGGGATTTGCCTCGACGAACGTGGCTTGGTGGAACTAGCGTTTGGGCTGGTCGAAGCGCAGCACGCGGGCGTGGCAGACGGGCCGCTCCGGGTGCTTCCGGAGGTAGTCCTGGTGGTAAGACTCGGCGGGCCAGAAGGTCGTGGCCGGCTCGATGGCGGTCGCCACGGCGTAACCGTTGGCCCGGAGTTGGGCAACGAGCGCCTCGGCCGTCCGCCTCTGTTCCTCGTCCGCGTAGAAGACGGCCGAGCGGTACTGGCTCCCCACGTCGGGCCCTTGCCGGTTGACCTCGGTCGGGTCGTGGATCTCGAAGAAGAGGCGCGCGAGTTGCTCGTAAGTGACGCGCTTGGGGTCGAAGCGGACCTCGACGGCCTCGGCGTGGCCGGTCCCGCCCGTGCACACCTGTTCGTACGTGGGGTTTTCGGTGTGGCCGCCCGTGTAGCCGGACGTGACGGCCAGGACGCCGGGCGCCTGGCCGAACTCGTGCTCGACGCCCCAGAAGCATCCGCCGGCGAAGAAGGCCCGCCCCACGGCGCGTTCGGCCTCCGGGATGAAGACCAGCGACGCCGAGTTCACGCAGTGCCGCACGTTCTTCTCCGTGAAACGCTCGCCGGCGAACACGTGGCCGAGATGTCCGCCGCAGGCGGCGCAGAGGATCTCGGTCCGCCGGCCGTCGGCGTCGGGCTGCCTCCGGACGGCGCCGGGGATTTCAGAATCGAAACTCGGCCAACCGCAGTCCGAGCGGAACTTGCTGTCCGACAGGTACAAGAGGACCCCGCACTGGCGGCAGGCGTAGGCGCCGCCCTCAAAGTGGTCCCAGTACTTGCCGCTGAACGGCCCCTCGGTGCCCTTGTCGAGAAGGATGCGGCGCTCTTCGGCACTGAGGGGCGGCATCGGACGCCGGCTGGCCTGAACCCCGCCCGAACTCGCGGCCGGCTCCGTCGGATCTCGCGTCGTCGCGCTCATGGGTCGGTCTCCTGGAGGCGAAGCGGATTCGGCGCACCCGGACATGACCAGGGCGCAACACGCGAGGACGTACGCCAGCCAGACCGCGAACACGGCTTTCCTCCTTCTCCTCTCCGGAATTGTAGGCTCGCAACCGAGCCCAAGGAACCCCCCTCCGCCGCGCGTAAGTCAAAGCGGGTGATTAACCGCCGAGGGCGCCTGCTGATGCGCGGCGAGTACTCGTCCGCCGTAGCCCGACCTGTCCGCCATAGCCCGCAGGGCGACGGCGGAAGGGCGAAGGGGGAAACTCGCCGGCTAAATAGGGTGGCCTCCGCCGTTCGAGTGCTGTTCATGCGTGCAGGGCGGCGATGCGCTTGAAGTCGTCGCGGAGGTTGTGGTACAGCCGGCCGTACTCGGGATAGAGGGCGTCGTACCGCGCGACGGTCTTCTTGTCGGGGCTGGTTTTGCGGCGGGTCTTGATGGTGGCGTCGCAGGCCTCGGGCACCGTTTTCCAGACGCCCGTGCCGACGCCCGCCAGGAGTGCGACGCCGTAGGCCGGCCCTTCCTCGCTCGAGACGGTCCAGACGGCCTGGCGATAGACGTCGGCCTGCATCTGGCGCCAGAAGCGGCTGCGTGCCCCGCCGCCCGCCACGCGGATCTCCTTGACCGGGACGCCCATCCCCTGAATGATTTCGAGGCAATCGCGCATGGCGTAGGTGGCGCCTTCCATGACGGCCCGAGCCATGTGGGCTCGCGTGTGCATGTTCGAGAGGCCGATCCAGGCGGCGCGGGCGTCGGGGTCGGCGTGCGGTGTGCGTTCACCCGTCAGGTAGGGCAGGAAATACAGGCCGTCGGCGCCGGGCGGGACGCGGGCCGCCCCGGCCGAGATGATGTCGTACGGATCCACTTTCTTTTTTTTCGCCGCCGCGACGAGGTCCTGGCAGAGCGTGTTGCGGAACCATTGGAGGCTGCCGCCCGCCGCCAGGACGACGCCCATGACGTGCCACTTGCCGGGAACGGCGTGGCAGAAGGTGTGGACACGGCCGTTGGGGTCGGTCTCGACGGAGTCGGCATGGGCGAAGACGACGCCGCTCGTCCCGAGCGTCGCCGAGATGGCGCCTCGGCGGACGATGCCGTTGCCGACGGCCCCGGCGGCCTGGTCCCCGCCGCCGCCCACGACGGGCGTTCCTGCGGCGAGGCCGGTGACCTTGGCGGCCTGAGGCGTGAGGCGCCCCGAGACCTCGGGCGACTCATACACGCGCGGCAGGAGCGCTACGTCGATGTCCAGGAGCGCGAGCAATTTTCGCGACCACTGCCGCTCGCGCACGTCCAGCAGGAGCGTCCCGGAGGCGTCGCTCACCTCGGTTGCGAACTCGCCGGTCAGCCGGTAGCGGACGTAGTCTTTCGGGAGGAGCACCTGGGCGGTGCGCTCGTAGAGGTGCGGCTCGTATTTGCGGACCCAGAGGATCTTGGGCGCGGTGAAGCCGGTGAGGGCCGGGTTGGAAACCATCTGGATAAGTTCGCGACGCCCGCCAGCCATGCGGGTGATCTCGGCGCACTCCTCGCCGGTCCGCTGGTCGTTCCAGAGGATCGCCCGGCGAAGGACCTTGCCGTTCTTATCGAGAAACACCGAGCCGTGCATCTGTCCGGAGAGGCCGATGCCCGCGACCTGGCCGCCCCGGACCTTGGCTTTCCTCAAGGCCAGTCGGATGCTCTTGCAGGCGGCCTGCCACCAGTCCTCGGGGACCTGTTCGCTCCAGGCTGGTTTGGGGGCGTACGACGGGTACTCGATGGTGACGGAGGCCCGGATCTTGCCGCGCGCGTCCACCAGAAGCGTCTTCGTGCCGCTCGTTCCGATGTCGATGCCGATGAGATAGGCCATGTCCGGATCCTCCGCATTTTCATGGCTCGGGTGGAGCGAAGCCCGCACGGAAACAGGAACGGGCGGCGCGGGGGTCCGAAGAAGCGCAGGCCACGCGCGCCGCACGCGAGACGATCGGAGCCGGCCGAGCAGGGAAGACGCGAGGACTACTTCTCGCCCTCGTCTTCCGTGTCCTCGTCGTCTTCGTCGTCCCAGTCCTCGTCCTCATCGAGGTCCTCGTCGTCCAAGTCTTCTTCGTCCTCGTCGAGTTTTTCGTCGGGGTCTTCGGCGCCTTCGCCCTCATTGTCGAGGATTTCGTCGCGCTCGTCCAAGGCATGGTCCTCCGATTTAGTGGTTTCGATTTCGGCGATGAATTCGGCGGCTTCGTCGGCAAGTTCCTCGGGCACGAGGACGGGGATTCCAGCCCCGACGTCCGGGATGCCCGCGACGCCGGCACTGCCTTGTTCCAGGACAGCCGGGATGCCGTGGGCCTCCAGTTCGGCCCGATACAGTTCGGCCTCGGACAGATTGTTCGCATGGACGACGAGCACCAGTTCGGTGTAGTCGCGGTCGCCGAGGTTCGGTTTCGACGGTTCAGGCTCGCCGGGTTCGTCTTTGCGTCTGCGTTTGCTCGACATGGCCCCATGACCTCCGTCCGGTCCGCCGGCAGTCCGGCAGATCGTTGCTGCGATTCGACCCGCCTGCGGAAGAGGCGAGCCCCACTCTTCGGCGCGGAGTGTAGCAAGCGCGAAAAGGGTGTCAAGACCAAAAATCGCAGGAGTTTCCCCATGCTTTCTCACGTGGGCGGTTTAGCGAAGGCCAGGACCAGTTGACCAGGGTCGGCCGGCGTGGCAATTCGATGGATGGCCCTCGGCGAAAATGGTAGAATGATCGGATGGAGAGGAACCGGACCCGCTTCCGCCGGCGGAAAGAAGGCTTCCGCGGTCCTCCGCGGCGCGTTATACTATCGGCATGATGGAAAAGCGCATCAGCAAGAGCGACCTCGGCGATGCGGCGGCGGCCAAACGTGACCTCGCCTACTGGCTCAGCCGGCCGCCCGCCGAACGCCTGGCCGCCGTCGAGGCCTACCGGAAGCAATACTATGGAAGTTTACCCCGACTTCAAAGAGTTGCTCGCGTTGTTCAACAAACACAGGGTTGAATACCTCGTCGTCGGAGGATACGCCCTGGCGTTCCACGGTGCGCCTCGATTCACCGGCGACTTGGACCTTTACGTCCGGCCCGACGCGGGCAACGCGCGCCGGATTCTGGCGGCGCTGGACGAGTTCGGCTTCGGAAGCCTGGAATTGACCGAAGACGATTTTCGCCTGCCCGGCAAGGTCGTGCAACTCGGCGTTCCTCCCATTCGCGTTGATCTTATCACTTCTCTGAGCGGCGCCTCCTGGAAGCAGGCGGACGGGGGGAAGGTCCATGGCACGTACGGCGACGTTCCCGTGCCGTTCATCGGCCGGGAAGCCTTCCTTGCAAACAAACGCGCCACCGGCCGCACGAAAGACCTCGCCGACGCCGAAGCCCTCGAAGCCCTGAACGACTCCGAGACGGACCCTTCGCCCGGCAAGCCGTAGCGCGCCGGGGCCCGAAGGCGGCTGGGTCGTGGGGGATGGACCCACCCGCCGCGACGGACAGCAACCATTTCCCTTAAAGGCTGTTTCATAACTCCCTCGCCCTTGATGGGAGAGGAAATTGAGACAGCCTCTCAGCGCCCCGCCAGGGCCGCCTCGAGGTCCGCCTTCGGCGTGGAGATGGGCATGATGTTGAACTTCTCGGCGAGCACTTTGAGCATCGCCGGCGTCACGAAGGCCGGCAGGCTCGGGCCCAGGCGGATGTTCCGGATGCCCAGGTGAAGGAGCGTCAGCAGGATCACCACCGCCTTCTGCTCGTACCACGAAAGGATGAGCGAGAGAGGCAGGTCATTCACGCCGCAGCCGAACGCCTCCGCCAGGGCCCCCGCGATCCGGATGGCCGAGTACGCGTCGTTGCACTGGCCGCAGTCCAGCAGCCGCGGGATGCCTCCGATATCGCCGAACGCCAACTTGTTGAACCGGTACTTGCCGCACGCCAGCGTCAGGATGACGCAATCGTCGGGCACCGCCTCGGCGAGTTCGGTGTAGTAGTTGCGTCCGGGCTTGGCGCCGTCGCATCCGCCGATGAGGAAGAATCGGCGGATCTTCCCGGCCTTGACGGCCTCGATGACCTTTTCCGCGACGCCGAGGACCGCCGCGTGGCCGAAGCCGACCAGGATGGTTTTTTCCGGCACGTCCTCCGCAAAGCCGGGGGCCGCAAGCGCCGCCTCGATGAGGGGCTTAAAGTTGCGGTCGCCGATGTGCCGAACGCCCGGCCAGGCGACGAGGCCCGAGGTGAAGATGCGGCCGATGTAGGAATCGCGCGGTTTCTGGATGCAGTTGGTCGTCATGAGGATCGCCCCCGGGAAGGCGTCGAACTCATCTCGCTGGTCCTGCCACGCGCCGCCGTAGTTGCCCGCCAGGTGCGGGTATTTCTTGAGGCCCGGATAAGCGTGGGCGGGCAGCATCTCGCCGTGCGTGTACACGTTGATGCCGGTCCCTTGCGTCTGCTTGAGCAACTCTTCGAGGTCCTTGAGGTCGTGGCCGCTTACGACGATCGCCTTGCCCTTTTTGGGCGTGATGCGGACCGCCGTCGGCTCGGGGTTGCCATAGGCCCCGGTGTTGGCCGCATCCAGGAGCCCCATGATCTTCAGGTTCGCTTCGCCGACGGCGAGCGCGCGGGCCAGAAGTTCGTCGGCGCTGGGCTTCTCGCGCGCGAGCATGTCGAGCGTCTCGTGGAAGAAGGCATAGACGCCGTCGTCCGACTGGCCGAGGATTTGGGCGTGGTCGGCGTACGCGGCCGCGCCCTTGAGGCCGAAGGTGACCAGCGACTCCAGGGCCGTCGCCTCTTCGCCCAGCGCACGCTTGCGGGCGAGGATGCCGACCTCGTGTCCCTGCGCGACGAGGCCGTCCAGGTCGCCGGCGGGTTGGAACGCTGCCGGGCCGCCCAACTTCTCGGGCGTCTTGCCAGCCTTCTTCGCCGCCGACTCGTAGAGCGTCTTCGCCTTGTCGCGCAAGGTTGCGGCGCGGCGAACGAGTTGGGCGATGCGTTCGGCATCGAAGTTGACGTTCGTCACGGTCGTGAAAAGCGCCTCGACGGCGAAGACGTCGAGTTCTCTTGTCTTCGCGCCGAGGGCCCGCGCGCGGTGCGCGTACATCGCGAGGCCCTTGGTCGCGTGAACGAGAAGGTCCTGAAGCGTGGCGGTCGTCGGGTCCTTGCCGCAGACGCCGTGCACCGTGCACCCGGTTCCTTTGGCCGTCTGCTCGCACTGGAAGCAGAACATCTTCGCCTCTTGCGTGTCGGTCGGGCCCATCCATTTCTCCTTTCGAAGCCGCGAGTTCGACT
>JAPLMM010000196.1 GCA_026387035.1 Planctomycetota bacterium | reverse complement strand
GCCGTCCAGATCTACACCGAAGAGGAACTCCTCGCCAAACTCGCCCGCGCCATCCACGAGCAGCGCCCCCTGCGCGTCAAACTCGGCATGGACCCCACCGCCCCGGACATCCACCTGGGGCACACCGTCGTCATGCGCAAGATGCGCGAGTTTCAGGACCTGGGCCACAAGGGCGTCCTCATTATCGGCGACTACACGGCCCGCATCGGCGACCCCTCCGGCCAGGACCACACGCGCCCCGTCCTCCGGGAGGACCAAATCCGCGAGAACGCCGACACCTATTTCGAACAGGCCGGGAAGGTCCTCGACACGAGCCCCGAGAAACTGGAGGTCCGCTATAACAGCGAGTGGCTCGCGGGGCTCACCTTCGCCGACGTCCTCCGCCTGGCCGCCAGCATGACCGTCGCCCGGATGCTCGAACGTGACACCTTCGAGAAACGCTACAAGGCGGGCGACCCCATCGGCGTCCACGAGTTCCTCTACCCCCTGATGCAGGCCTACGACTCGGTGGCCATCGAGGCCGACGTCGAACTTGGAGGCACGGACCAGACATTCAATTGCCTGGCCGGACGCGAACTGATGCGCGACCACGCGATGGAGCCGCAGATCGTCCTCACGATGCCTCTCCTCGTGGGCCTCGACGGCACGGAGAAGATGTCCAAGTCGAAAGGCAACTACGTCGGCGTGACGGACGCGGCAAACGAGATGTTCGGCAAACTGATGAGCATTCCCGACGCCCTGATGGAGAATTACTGGACGCTTCTGACGGCCGAGCCGCTTGAGAAGTTTCGCGAAGGCCTATCGCACAGCGGCCCGCGCGACACGAAGGAGCGTCTGGCCAAGGTGATCGTGGCACAGTATCGCGGCGAGCAGGCCGCCAACGCCGCCGCAGAGGAGTTTCGCCGAGTCTTCGCGGAAAAGGAAATCCCCGCCGAGATCCCCGAAGTGCGGATCGCGCCCGGGATCGGCCTGGCCTCCCTGATCGTCTCGGCGGGTTTCGCCAAGAGCAACAGCGAGGCCATGCGCCTGATTCGGCAGGGCGCCGTCCGGATCAACGACCACGTCATCGCCAATCCGCAGGCTTCCGTCGAGGCCGCCAGCGGCGACATTCTCCGCGTCGGCAAGCGCCGCTGGGCTCGCCTCATCGTCGCTTGACCTCGGGAACTCCGGGAAAGGAGCAGGCGTGTTCAAGGCAGCGATCGTCGGCTGCGGCACCATCGGGAAGTTGCACGCCAAGGCCTACCGCGACGCGAAGGCGATTCAACTGGCGGCCGTGGTGGACGAGGCGGAGGACAGGGCGGCCGCGCTCGGCGGCGAGTTCGGCGTCCCTTCGTACACGCGGATGGAAGAGGTTCTTGCTCGCGCCGACATCGACTTCATCGACATCTGCACGCCGAGCGGCATGCACGCCGACGCCGCCATCGCCGCCGCCCGGGCCGGCAAACACTGCCTCTGCGAGAAGCCCCTCGACATCACCCCGCAGCGGTGCGACAAGATGATCGCCGCGTTCGAAAAGAGCCGCACCACGCTCGGAGGCGTCTTCCAGCACCGCTTCGCCGACGAGGTCCGCCAAACGAAGACGGCCATCGACGACGGACGTTTCGGACGCATCACGCTGGCCACCTGTTCCACGCCCTGGTGGCGAACCCAGGAGTACTACGACTCCGGCGCCTGGCGGGGCACGTGGAAGTTCGACGGCGGCGGGGCTCTCATGAACCAGTCCATCCACGCGATCGACCTCCTCGTGTGGCTCGCCGGGCCCATCAAGACCGTCACGGCCCGGACGGCCCTTCTCGCGCACGAGCGGATCGAAGTCGAGGACGTCGCCGTCGCCGTCTGCGAATTCGAATCGGGCGCCCTCGGCGTCATCCAGGGAACCACCGCCGCCTACCCCGGATCGGGCGTTCGCCACGAGATCATGGGAACGGGCGGCACGGTTTACCTCGTGAACGACAAGATCGAACTCTGGAAACTCCGCGACGAGGAAGGCGCCGAGAAGCCGCCCGCCGCCGCATCCCGGCGCGCCGGGACCGGTGCCGCCAGCGACCCGAAGGCCCTCGCCGGCATCCTGTTCACGCACAACTTCGACGATATCGCCCGAGCCGCCCGGGAGGGCACAGCCCCTTGCGTCTCCGGGATCGAGGCCAAAAAATCGGCCGAAGTCATCTGCGCGATTTACCAGTCGGCCCGGACAGGAAAGCCCGTCACGCTGCCCCTGAAAAAATTCAATCCCTGAGAACCAAGGGCGCTTCGGCCTGCGGATCAGGACGGGAGAAGCACACAAGACGGACAAAACCCCTCGGCGGTTTATCATTCCGCGTTCAGAGTTCAATCTATGGCTTTGCCAATCGTCAGCATTGTGGGTCGGCCGAACGTCGGCAAGTCGAGCCTCCTGAACTCGCTCGCCCGACGCCGCATCGCCATCGTCGATCCGACGGCCGGCGTCACGCGCGACCGCGTCTCGGCCCTCATCGAACGCCACGAACGGTGGTTCGAACTCATCGATACGGGCGGCATGGGCGTCCACACGTCGCAGGAATTCGCGGCCGACATCGAACGGCAGATCGATTGTGCCATCCGCGAGGCCGCGCTCGTCCTCCTTGTCACCGACGTGCGCGACGGCCTGACGCCGCTCGACCACGAGGCCGCCGCCCGCCTCCGCCAGGCGGGCAAGCCCGTCCTCGTCGCCGCCAACAAGGCCGATGACCCGCGCCACGCCCAGGGCGCCGCCGAGTTCCACGCGCTCGGCTACGACACGGTCCTGGCGGTCAGCGCGAAGACCGGACGCGGACGCGACGAACTCCTGGCGGCCATCCTCGAGCGCCTCCCGCCCGAATCGGCCCAGGCCCCCGCCGAGGTCGCCATGCAGATCGCCGTCGTCGGCAAACGCAACGCCGGCAAAAGCACGTTCATCAACGCCCTGGCCGGAAGCGAGCGGGTCATCGTCTCGGAGATCCCCGGCACGACGCGCGACGCCATCGACGTCCGCTTCGAGAAAGACGGCCTGACGTACGTCGCGATCGACACCGCCGGGATGCGGAAACGCCGCAGCCTCCAGGACAACATCGACTTCTACAGCCTCACGCGTGCCATGGAATCCATCCGCCGCGCCGACGTCGTCCTGTTTCTCATCGACGCGATGCTTCCGGTGAGCGGCGTGGACAAGCGCCTCGGCGCCGCCATCGAGGAGGCCATGAAGCCCGTCGTCCTGGTGGTCAACAAGTGGGATCTTACTCAAGGACGGACGACCACGGGCGAGTTCGCGGACTACCTCGGCAAGATCCTCCCGGGACTCTCGTGGGCCCCCCTGGCGTTCGCGACCGCGAAGGATTCCAAGAACGTCGAGGCGACGATCGACGTCGCCCGCAGCCTCTACAAGCAGGCCTCGACTCGCGTGACGACGAGCGAACTGAACCGCGTGGTGGGCGACGCAATCCGCGCCCGCCAGCCCCCCTCGCCGCAGCCCACGCTGCCGAAGGTCTATTTCGCCACCCAGGTGGCCGTCCGACCGCCCACGATCGTCCTGTCGGTCAACAACCCGGACCTCTTCCGCGAGGACTATCGCCGGTTCATCGAGAACCGTTTCCGCGAGGAACTGCCCTTCCCCGAGGTCCCGATCCGCCTCATCCTGCGCGCCCATCGCGAAGACGAGCCCCGCCGCCGAAAACACCGTGCTCCTCAGGACGAAACCGGCCGGCGCAAGCGCCCGCGAAAGCGAAAACACTAGGCGGTCCGCAACTTCCTCATCGCCTTGAGGTTCTCAAGGCCCTGGTCCCAGACGCGCTTCGCTTCGTTGACATAATGGAAGTAGTTGGCGAGGGGCACGTCGGCCGGGACGCGGTGATCGCAGTGCGGGATGAAGCCACACCTCGGACACGGTGCGAATAGGTGTGTGCAAGGCACGCGAGCCGGATAAAGCACAAAGAGTTACAACACGACGACGACAACAGCGGTATTCAGGGAAACGGCAACGACCAAGACGGCTTAACAACGACGCCTCCTGGGCAGGACGCCCTTGACGCGTACAGTTATGGGCGTACAAGAAACGCGGCGGGCACGATGGCCCGCCGCGCGAATTCACTCGTGAGGGTGGTGTGCCCAGCGCGCTGTTTGCTGGGCATGCTCTTGTGCCGCGGTCGGCAAGCATGCCCAGGCGTACGGCGGCCCGCCCAGGCGGGCAGGCTGTGGGCACGCCTCGCGGCGACGCGGGCATGCCACCCGGCGGCGGTCACATGTCCGCCGTCAGCATGCCCTTGAGTTGTTCCAGCGTAAAGACGGGCCCGTCGCGGCAGACGTAAACGCTGCCGACGTTGCACCGGCCGCACTGACCCACTCCGCACTTCATCCGGTTTTCGAGCGTGGTGTACACGTCCTTCGGCGCGAAGCCCAGTTTCGTAAGAACCGGCAAGGTGAACTTGATCATGATGGGCGGGCCGCACACCAGGGCGATTGTATTGGCGCTCGACGGCGCGGTCTCTTCGAGGACGGTCGGGACGAAGCCGATCTGACCCTTCCACTCGGGCGTTTCGCCGCCGGGGTCCACGGTGGTTACCAGGCGCACGTCCTGCCGGTTGCCCCACTCGGCCAGTTCGTCCTTGTACACAAGGTCGGCCACCGTGCGGGCGCCGTAGAGGATCGAGACGTCGGCGAACTCCTTGCGGCGATCGAGAACGTTCCAGATGACGCTCCGGATGGGCGGCAGGGCGATGCCGCCCGCGATGAAGAGGATGTTCCTGCCCTTCCACGCCTCGATGGGGAACGAGTTGCCGTACGGGCCGCGGAAGGTGATGCGCTGGCCCACCTCGCGGTCCCTGAGGGCCGCCGTCACGCGGCCGGTCTGGCGGAACGTGCACTCGATGTACTCCGTGCGGGTGGGCGGGCTGGCCACGCAGAAGGCGCTCTCGCCCGCGCCCGGCACGCCGTAGAGACCGAACATGCCTACGCGGTACTTCTCGAAGAACCGCGCGCGGTCGGCTTCCTCGGCGAACTGGAGGCGCAGCGTGCGGACGTCCGGCGCCTCGTCTTTCGCCGCAACGATCTTCAGGATGGCGGACTGGTAAGTGGCGCTGGTCATTTCGCGGCCGCCTTCCGGGCCTCGTCAATCTCTTGGCACACCTGGGCGATGGCCATGCCGCCCGGGCACAGCCGCGCGCACCGGCCGCAGCCCGTGCAGGCCAGGCTGCCGAACTTCTCGACAAAGTAACTGAACTTGTGCATCACGCGCTGGCGCCA